>JAUILJ010000888.1 GCA_030433055.1 Polyangia bacterium | reverse complement strand
AGCCCAAGCTGCGCGAGCGCGTGGCGCCCATGGTCGCGGCCGCGGAGCGGCTCGCCGGCACCGGCCAGCGACCCGCTCTGCAAGAAGCCAGCGATCGGCTGTTGCTTGGAGATTTCCAAGCCGCCGCGCGACTGTTGGAGGGGAACTCGGCCAGCGACCTAGGGACCGAGGTCCTGCGCGCGCGGGTGGTGCTGGAGGACTCGAGCTGCCCAGGGATCCCACGCCTGATGGCTTCTCCTCTGATGTGTCGAGTTGCGTTTCGGGAGCGCGCGACGAGCGCCGATGTGTTCTCGAAGCTCGATCAAGGCTGGAAGGGCAAGCAGGGGCGCAGCGTGGAGGCAGTCGCAGGCTACGTCGCTCTGCGCTTTGCGATTCCGTTTCTCTACGGCATCGATGTCGAGGGCAAGTCAGAGCAAGACGCGAGGACCGCGCTGGCGGGGCGCCTGGTGACTCTGCAACACGTCCTGGAAGACGCGCGGGACGTCTCGGCGCGGTTTGGCCACGCGGCGCTCTTCGTCGAGACCTTGAAGGGTGCGGTGGAGCACCCCGCTGGCCCCTCGAAGGAGGTTGCGGAGGCGCTCGTCCAACGGGCGAGCGCGCTACAGACGTGCACCGACTGCAGTGACGACCCGATGCAGGCTGGATGGTCAGAGGCGGCGGTCGTGGCGGTGGCAAGCCGAGTCGCCGGGAGCAGGGACGTCCGGAAACTGCTGGAGCAACCCGCGCAGACGTCTGACTTTGGGCACCCTCGCGCGACGCTTCTAGCTTGGTCTGCGCTGGTAGCCGCAGACCGCGCATCCGCGGAGTCGGCTGTGACGCAGCTGGGCAAGCTCATCGAGTCGTCAGCAGACCGCACGGATACGGTGCTCGAGCTCGCGGAGCTCCAGCACGCGGTCGCGCCCGACGAGCGCACGGGGAAAGTGCTGGAGAGCGCAGGCCGTCGTCTGGCTCAGGGGCCCCTGGTGTTCGAGCTCCGAGCGCGGGGCGCCCTCGACGCCGCCGGTGTGGCTGCGAAACGCGGGGATCTGGCGGCGGGGATCGAGGTGCTGGAGGGGGTGATCAGCAAGTCCCCGAAAGTGGAGAGTCGCCTCGAGAAGGAGCTGCTCGAGCTGGTGCATTGCTACTTGCTCGTGTTGCGTGGGCGCACGGCCAAGGGCGCTGAGCGCAACGAGTACATCAAGAAGCTGAAGTCGCGCAGTGGACCCACGCCGTCTGTCGATGTCTGGCGGGAGCTCTGGGTGCTCGAGCTCGGTCGCCTGCCAGCCAAGGCCACTTGTCGAGGGAACGCTGCGTGCATCAGCGCGATCAGCAAGCGCGGGCGCCCCAGCAGTGAGAGCCTGGAGAAGCGAGTCGGTCGCTCGGAGGCACAGCTCATCCAGCGTGGGCTGTTTGGCTTGCGCTCTGCCGACATGGCTCTGGCGTCAGAGGCGCACTCTCGACTCGCGCTGGACGTCGACTTTCGGCCGCTCTGGTTGGCGCTCGAAGTTCCGTACTGAGCGAGTTCCCCAGCCTAGCGGCGATTCACTCGTTGGTTGCCGCGGTGTCTGGCGCTGTGCACACTCCTGCCATGCGCTTTCTCCACACCATGCTGCGAGTGAAAGACCTGGATCGAGCCCTCGACTTCTACGTCGAAAAGCTCGGGCTGGTCGAGCTCAGACGCCACTCGAACGAAGGGGGCCGCTTCACTCTCGTCTTTCTCGGAACCGGCCAGCAGGGTGACCCTGCCGAGATCGAGCTGACCTACAATTGGGATCACACGGACGACTACAGCGTGGGGCGCAATTTCGGGCACCTCGCATTCCAGGTGGAAAACATCTACGAGGCGTGCGAGCGCTTGCGTGAGGGAGGCGTGACCATCCTGCGGCCGCCGAGAGACGGTCGGATGGCCTTCGTCCGCTCTCCGGATCAGCACTCCGTGGAGCTGCTTCAGAGAGGCGACGCGCTACCACCCGCAGAGCCCTGGGCGTCGATGCCCAATACCGGCGAGTGGTAGCCTCGGACCACGCTTCGCACATTCTATTCGGCTGACCAGCGGCGAAAGCCGCTCAGCCAGAGGGCGACGTCTAGGGCTGTGCGTGTTGCACTGGGGAGGCTCACAGCCCTAGCCCGACTCAGCGTTCTAGCTGCGCGGCGACCTCGGCGAAGCGGGCGGCCAGCTCGCTGGCTAGCTCCTGGAGTTCCCGCGCCGTCGCGCGATCGAGTTCCGCGGCGCGGTCGAGATCGGCGTAGCCGTGGAACTCCTTCGATGCGTGCTTGCGAACCGCCTTCAGCGCCTTGACGAAGGCGGGCATTGGCGCACGCCCGCCCGCATCGTTCGTGCAGCGCTTCAAGCTGGCTTCGTGCTGGAGACGGTTGACCGTCCAGTTCTCGCGCTCCGAGGCATCCAGGAGGCGTGCTTGAACGGATACCGGGAGATTCAGAACCGCGCGGAAATGGCTCATGCCGTTGTGACGGAAGCGCCACGCCTCGTGTTGATGGTAGACGTTGTAGATGCAGATGGCGCGGTAGAGAAAGAGACCGGTAACCGGGAGCTCCGGGATCTCGGACATCTTGCGGAACGAGATGTGCTTCGTTCCCAGCTCTCGGAAGCGCTCGAGTGAGCCGTCGTAGAATCGGTCCAGGACCAGCTTGCCAACCGCGAGGCAGGTCTCGAGGTTGCTGCTTCCCTGGAAGGGCTTGAGCTGAGTGATCAGGTCACCCAGCTGGTGTTTGGTGGGTGCCAGGCTTCCGGAGGAGACCGGGGAGGGCGTGGCGGTGTTATCGAGGGAGGGGAAACCAGTGCTATCCGACATGCCCCGTGGTCGGCCGCTGCTCAGCCGAGTTGCCTGGAATTGCGATCATCCCCCAGATTTTTTTCGAGTCGTGGAAGTAGCCGTAACTACAGCGGATTATCCCTCAAGTTCAGCGACGAGTTGCTTCGCTTCCTCGAGCCGGACCCGCTGAGCTTCCAATGAAGTCAGTTGCTCTCGCACTTCGACGACCACCTCCGGCGGGGCGTTCTCGAGGAATTTGGGGTTTTCGAGCCGCTTCTTCAGGGAGCTGACGTCCTTGTCGAGTTTCTTCAGGCCCCGCTCGATGCGCTCTGCTTCTTTGCTCGCGTCCACCAGGCCCTTCAGGCCAACGACGACGTCCACGCTGCCGACGACCGACACCACCGAGCCGGGCAGACGAGGCGCGTCCGGCGCCTGGACCTGGGGCTCGCCATCGGTCTTGGCCAAGGTCTCGACCAGGATGCGCTCACGGCTGAGAAGATCTCGCACGGCAGGGTCAGAGCTGCGAAGCGCGAGGGGGACCTTGGCTCCAGGATGTACCTGGTGCTCGGTGCGAATCGTCCGTGCGGCGCCGATCGCGTTCTGCAGGATCTCGAAGTCCCGCTCGGCCGCGTCGTCCACGGGGCCGGAGCTGGCGCTGGGGTAGCTGCAGAGGGTGATGGACTTGGGAGAGGCTTCCGGCCTGGGAACGCGCTGCCAAAGCTCTTCGGTGATGAACGGCATGTACGGGTGTAGCGCGCGCAAGGTGGCTTCGATGACGTAGGCCAACGTGTTCTTCGTCTCTGCCTTCTCGG
>JAUILJ010000029.1 GCA_030433055.1 Polyangia bacterium | reverse complement strand
CGTCAGGCAAGCCTGCCGTCGATGCGGACGGTTACCCGAGCCAGCCCCTGGGCTGGGTCAGCTGGTGGCCGGCGACTCCGGAGGTCTGCTTCCCGAACGAGGGAACCACGATCTGCTCTGCCTATGGCAAGAACGGCGCGAGCTTCAAGCCGAACATGCCCGAGGTGAGTCGTGCACTGGATCCCCAGGTTGGTTGGGAGCAGCAGAAGTTCCTGATCGCTTGGACCCTCGTGTACCTGCCGGAGAACCAGAAGACCCGCTGGCTCGACCAGATGGGCATCTGGAGCCTCGGCGCGGACACGGACCCCGGGTTCGACAATCGCATCCCGACGCGACCGGCGAGGTGTACATCGCGCGCACCTACGGCACGGAGACGTTCTGCTTCGGCAAGACGGCCAGCGGCACGCCGGCCTGCAAGACCGTGCAGCGTGGTATCGGTGCCCGCATCCTCGAGTACGCGAACGAGCTGCTCAATGCGGCGTACCAGACCACGCCGGTCGATCATAACGGCGCCACCTGGTACGAGCCCGTGATGGACACCACGACGGGTCAGCCTCTGCTGAAGTCTGGCACCAGCTGCGACAGCAGCGCTGCCTGCCTGAAGCTGCAGGACTTCGTCTCGGTGCCCGACTTCATGCGTCAGGCCATGCACGACTTCGGTCTGGCTGACCCGAGCATGAAGGGCATCTACGACGTGGGCGGTGGCTGATCGTCCCGTAGTGGAAAAATAGGAAGACTGCCGGCCCGAGTGGGAACACACTCGGGCCGCGGTCGTTTTGTAAGGCAATGTTCCAGATGAAAAGACTTCTCCCGCTCGCGCTCGTTTCCGCGTGCATATGTTCAGGCGCACTCGCCTCGGGGTGTGACAAGTCCTCGGAGACCCCCCGCCCGGCTTCCAGCACGGCCCCCGACGGCTCACGCATCAAGGCGATGCGCGCCGACTGGCTGAAGCGATGGGCGCAGTTCCCCGCGCTTCCAGAGTGCGTGGGCCTAGCCCAGGAGGACCGCTCGGTGTGCACCAGCGCGATCTCGAAGCGGGAGGCGCTCAAGGCCGGTGAAGAGAAAGACGTACCAGCGACGGAGCACCTGAAGCTGGCAGCAGCGGCGGCCGATGAGGCGGCATCCGCTGGCGAGAAGCTCGAGATGACCTACATGCAGAAGCTGGTGCTGCGGGCGGATCCGAAAAGCGGCGGGGCCCACCCTGCACCCAGCGCTGCGCCAAGCGCTGCCGCTCCCCAGGGGTCAGCCGCCGCTCCTGCGCCGTCCGGCTCGGCAGGGCCAAAGAACGGCGTGATGGCAGCGATTGAGGCTGCAAAGCACGGCGAGACGCGAGACCGGGACCCGCTCCAACTCGCTGGCTTTCAGTTCTACAACGCTGAGCGGGATGCGTTGCTGCGCATCGCCGGCTACATTCGCGAGGGCGCACCGGAAGATCGTGAGCAGGCGATCGAGCTGTTCAAGAAGCACACGGAGCGCCATCCAAAGTCTGCGCGGGCCCGTCAGCTGTTGAACGAGGCGATCATCCTGGTCAGTGACAAGGGCCTACGTGACCGCCTGCGGAAGATCCGCGAGAGCCTCGGTCCAGGCGCGGTCCCTGCTCCAAGCTCCAGCTCCACGAAAGAGTGACGTTGCGTGAGGCGTGACGGTTGACGGAGGCGGCTGAAACGACCAGAACCGTCGCCATGGCTCGTACCGTCAACTGTATCAAGCTCGGCCGCGAGGCAGAGGGGCTCGACAAGCCACCCTTCAAGGGCGATCTCGGTCAGCGTGTGTTCGACAACGTCTCCAAGGAGGCCTGGCGGATGTGGCTCGAGCACTCGAAGATGCTGATCAACGAGTATCGCCTGGACCTGACCAGCGAGCAGGGACAGCGCGTCTGGATGACCGAACTCGAGAAGTACTTCTGGGGAGACGGCTCCGAGCTACCTCCGGAATTTCAGCCTGAAGGCTGAGTCGGCCCGAGCGACTCAGCGGAGGCGCGGGGCTCCGCCTCGGTGCGTATTGCCGTACTTCGGAGTGCGCCGCTCGGTTATCCGAGGGTGGCATGCGGAGCATTGTCAGCCGCCTACTCACCAAGTAGGCTCCGCGCAAATGCTCGAGACGCTGTCCAAGGACGATCGGCTGCTGTTGTTGAAGTTCGTGTGCGCCTTCGCGTGGGCGGACCTTCAGGTTCAGAAGCAGGAGCGCCAGTTCGTTCATCGTCTGGTGAAGCAGCTGAAGCTGGAGAAGGACGAGGCCAAGCAGGTCGAAGGCTGGCTGGAGAACCCGCCTGCTCCGGAAGAGGTCGATCCCGCGATGGTGCCCCGAAAGCACCGCAAGCTGTTCCTCGACACCGCGAAGAAGCTGATCGAGAGCGACGGGAACATCGACGCGAACGAAGCGGAAATCTTCGAGTTATTGGAACAGCTCCTGGTCTGAGGCGCGGCGGGGGAGTCCGTTGATCGGTCGTCGGGCCGGTCGTAGGTTGGCACTCCGCGCTGGTTCGCGCTAAGCCCAGCGCCCTGATGTTGCGCCCCCTCGCAGTCATCATCGCCGGGATGTACCTCACGCGGCCCGGGATGCCCTATCCCGAAGCGGAACGGTACGCGAAGGTGATCCAGGCGGAAGCGAAAGCGCGGGATTTCGACCCTCTGAGCGCCGTGGCCATCGTGCATTTCGAGACCGGCTTCTTCCCGGAGCTAGTGAGCGACAACGGTGAAGACTACGGGCTGGGCCAGATCCGCGCCCGCTACGTCGGCGCGTGCAAGAATGACGACGACCCGGTGAACCATCCCAGCGAGGAGTGCAAGGCCGTGAAGGCCAAGCTCCTGCAGGGAGAGGAGAACTTGCGCTGGGTGGCGAAGCTCATCACGCGCAACCGTAAATTCTGCAAGGAAAAAACGGGTACGGCCTGGTTCCAGCAATGGCTCGCGAGTTACCAGGGACTGAATTTCCCGAAACAGAAGCGCTGGTGTCAGCCGAAGAAAAAGACGTGGCGTGTGGTCAAATACCACAGCAAGCTCAAGCAAGAGCTACTCGCCTCGGGCAAGCTGAAGAAGAAGCATCGCGACTTGGTCGAACAGAAGCGCAAGGAAGCCGAGGCAGATCAGGCAGCTGAGTCCAAGCGGCCGAAAGAAGCGCCTCACCCCCCGAAGAAGCAGCCGCGCGAGGGCTCGGGGGGCAAGAAGAGCGCGGTCCAAGCGTCAACGAGCTCGCTGGTGATGACGCTCGTCATCGATTCCAACTGAGGCTTGCGGAGAACCCCTCTGGCCCGTCGTTCCGTGTGGAATTGGCTACTCGGGTCGAGAGAGGTGGAGACTCAGCTGGCGGACTTCAGCGCGGCCAGAGCGCCAGCCGCGGCTTGAAGCTCTGGCAGGGACTCGTCCGCGTAGAAGCCGCGATAGGGCTCGGGTAGCAGCCGCGCGATCGCCAGCCCGACCGCGTGCATTTGTGTGCCGCGCTTCCCGTCGGCGGCATCGATCAGCGCTTCGGCGCCGATGGGTTCACCGATCCGGGCGTCGACTTGGGTGGAGTGCGCGTGCTCTTCACCAATCGGTACCAGGTGCTCGGTCCCGGTGAGGGCGAGCGGGATGATCTGCGTACCTGGTACCTCGAGGTAACGCGAGACGGCGCCAAGCGCTGGCTGCATGGCGGCGCTTCGGCTCCGGGTTCCTTCCACGAAGATCAGCAGGTGGTCCCCTGTCCGCAGACGCTCCTCGCAGGTGGCGATCGTCTCCGCGGCGAGCCGAGCGACCTCACGCCGCGGCATGACGGCTTCACCCGACGCACGGCTGGGGCTCTGCGGCAGCTTGATCGCACCAAAGCAGAGACTGCTGAAGCGGCGAAACGCCTCCGTGAAGACCTTGGGGCCCGCGAGCACGCACAGCTGCTCCACACTGGCGGCGTGTCCCTCCCGTTCCAGCAAGTAGGCGAACAGGTTCGCGTCCGAGAACGACAGGTGGTTTGCGAGGTACACGCTGGGCGTCCCCGGACTGGGGAGATTCTCCGCGCCGCGCAGGGTGGAAGCCGCCTTCACCGTCAGCTCCCCCAGCGCGTAGTTGATCCGCCGAGCCAGGGCGTTGGGGGGAAAGTAACCCCAGCCATCGCCGGTCGTGAGTAGCCGGGAGAGCAAGTCGCGGCGTGACTCTGCGCTCTCCCGCTCGAGCAGCGTGCTCAAACTGGAACGCACTTCCTCCGACAGACCCGGCGTGACGAAGCTCGCAGCAGTCTCCACCAGCAATTGGGCGCCGTCCTCCAGGGCCATGGGCGCGACCATAGCAGCACTCCCGAGTCAGGGTACGCCCATCCGACGCAGAACTTAGCGCGTTTCAGATGCTAGACTGGAGCCACGCCTATGGACCTGCAACGCATGCTGGAAAAGTGTCGCCGTGAGCAGTGGAGCGTCGAGGACCTCGACTGGAGCGGCTCCCCCCGGCGGATGTCTGAAGCCGATGAACGGGCCATCGTTCAGTACTTCACGGACATGGCCGGTATCGAGCGCTTGGCCGGTGCCTTGTTCGAGGAGCAGCGGCGCCGTGCGGAAGACCCGACGCTGGAGGCCATCTTTCGCACCTTCGTCGAAGACGAAGAGCGTCACGCTCAGGCTGCCGAACGGTTGGCTCGCTACTACGACACGCGCAAGCTCAAGCAATACGAGATGAACCGCGCGCTTCAGCGATTCCGGCCTCATTTCATCGCCTCCGTGAAACATCTCTCTGCGGAAATTGCCAACGCTTACATCACGAGCGGTGAGCTGATCCTCGACATCGCGCTGCTGCGCTCCATCAACGACTACGTTCACGACACCATGAGCGAGCGGGCGATGGATCTCATCAACCGTGACGAGTCCCGTCACATCGCGATCGATTTCCACATGATTGGCTACTACTCGTCGCAGGCCTACGCCGACAAGTTGGAGGCGGAGCCCCCAAAGCCGCTCTTGGTGCGCCTGTCGGCCCTGTGGTCCTTCGCCAACGTGCTGTACTACGGGGCACCGTTCTTCCGCGGCGTGTTCTTCAAGCCGATGCAGGTTGTGGATCCGAGCGGAATCAGAATGAAGGAAGCGTTCAAGCGCATCCAGCTGCTCTCCAAGAAGCCGGGGGTGCGTCGCAGTGGCTTCGTGAAGTTCATGGAGCGCGTGCAGGACCTGTACAACGACTCCCCAGCAACTCGCCTGGTGTTTGGCCGTGCCATCGAGCGCCTGCTCGGGGTCGGTCCCGATATGATCACTCGCCTGTACAACGACGCTGAGCGTGAGCGCGCCTCGCGTATGAGCTACGAAGAGCTGGCAGAGGACGCGTTGCAAGCCAAGTTCGCGTGAGGCGCGCCGGGACGCTCGCCTCTGTTCGGCGCTAGGATCCGGCGCGCTTGGTCAACGGGAGCAGGCGTCGGTGCTCTTGCACACGTTGCCGTCGCAGTTGCCCGAGTAGCACATCGTGTCGTCCTCGCAGTTGCCCCCCAGGCGCTGGAGGTTGCGACAGGTGCCACTGACGCAGCGGGCAAACGGTTGGCACTGGGGGCCCAAGACCTGTGCGCAGGGCTCTCCGGCCGCAGGCAGCTCGACGCAGGTACCGGAGCCGTCTCCGCCGATCTGACAGTAGCCGTCGCTTCCACATCCATCCGGAAACGCTACGACGCAGCTCTCGCCGAGCTTCGAAGGTCGCTCGCAGCTCCCCGCGCTGCCGCTGCTCGGGACGCAGACGAGCTCCGGATTACACAGCGGCCCGTTCGAGATGTCGCACGACTGACCTTCGTTGGTCGTGAACAACGTGCTGGCATCCTCGCAGCGGCCCGGAGCACCGGGGCCACTTCCAAAGCAGAAGCTGCCAGCGGCACACGGCGCTCCGCCGTCCTCGCACGCGGAGCCTCTCGGCAGCGGCGAGGTGCAGGCGCCGCCCGGACCGCAGATCAGCCCTCGACCACACGCTTCGTCGCTGGCGCAGGAAGCTCCCTCGCCGCCACGTTCGGCGCACGCGCCAGGGCACGTTGCACTGGCGTTGCAGTAGCGTGTGCTCCCGCATTCAGCGTCCACGGTGCACTCACCTCCGAGGGGTGTAGCGCCCTCGATGGCCTCCTCGCAGATCTCGGGCAGCCCCCCGACGAGTACATCGCATTGGCCGTTTGCGATGGCGTCGAGGCACGCTCGCGCGGCGGTCGGGTGATAGACGACACGACCCTGCTCCACAGCCGCGGCCAGAGCAGGGAAATCGGAGTCGAGGAAGGCGCGTTCCTGAAGCGTGGTGCACTCCTCGTTGGGCAAATACAGCCTCGAGAGTTCAGCGCCGCAGTTCTCGAGGAGCTTGCAGGTGGCGGTCATCAGTTCGCCGGGTAGCTCCTCGAATGGGATCCCAGCGTCTCCGCTGGCGCCGTCATCGCTCGAGCTGCATCCCGAAGCGCTGAGCCCGAGCACGAGCGACGCGGTTCCAAAGCCCCAGACCAAGCGCATCATGCGCCTCAGTCTAGTCGACTCGAAGGCGCCTGCTTCAGGATTTCACCGACGCCTTCGCTGCTCCAGCCTTCGGCTTGTCCGCCGCGATGGCTGCTTCAGCGAGCTCTGCCAGCTCTGGATCGAGGCCTGCTTTGTCGGTCTCCGTGGCTCCTTCTGCCGACTTGCCCTTGGCCCACACGTTTCGCTTGGTGTGCAGGAAGAACACTGCGAACAGGCCGTACTCGCCCAGCATCAAGAGCAGCAGGGAAAAGTGCGGAAAGCCATCCATGAACAGGGAGATGGTGCGCGACAGCGGCATCAAGAGCAGCACGACCACGAAGAGCGTGGCGTGGCGCTTCTCCGTGAGGATCTGCTTGTGCAACACCGCCACCGCCGCCCCGAAGCCGATGGCGATCGCGCCCATGTAGCGCAGCTGGTTCAGCAGTGACGCGACGCCGCTCAGCTCGAGCATCTCGGTGCTAACGCCCACCATCTGCGCGGCGTCCTTGGCACCGATCAGCATCGCGCCACCCGCGCCGATGAAGACCAAGACGTAGAGCCACAAGCAAATCCGGGCGAGCGCTTTCACGGCGCCAGTATCTCACGCGGACCGCGTCAGCCCAAGCGCCGCTCACGCAGCGCCTGAAGCTCCAATGGATGCGCTGCTTCCGCGCCGCCGTCTCGTTCCGGTGCAGGGCCCGGCCCAGCTTCCGGGGCGTTCATGCGCCCCGGGTGTCAGCGGAGGAGGCCGCGTTGGCGGAAGTACGCGATTGCGTCCCTCAGCGTCTCGTCGAAGCCTCGATAGGTCGCACCCAGCTCCAGCACCGACTTGTCGTTGGAGTAGTAACCTGGCTTCAGGGTGTACTCGAAGAACGCGCTGGTAACCGGAGGCTCTTTTCCGCGTAGAATCGCGATCCGCTCCACCCCCCGTACCAAGCGCTTCGCCAGGGCGGTGGGCATGCGCCGGACCGGCCGGGTGTCTCCCGCTGCTCGCATCACGGCACGCATCAAGTCGCCGTTGCTCAGGTTGTGTGCCGTCGCGATGTAGCGCTCTCCTGCTCGGCCCTTGTCTGCGGTCAGTACGTGGACCAGCGCCGCGTCGCGCACGTCGACGTAGCTCATGCCGCCGTCGGTGGTGACCGCCGGGCCCTTCATCTGCAGGGTGTTCAACACGGTCTGTCCGGTGGGTGTCGGGGCTATGTCTCCCGGCCCCAGCACCGCGCCGGGGCACACCACGCGCACGTCCATGCCCCAGTGCGCGAAGCTCTCGGCCACCTCGCGGGAGTGGAACTTCGAACGGCTGTAGTGCATCTCGACATCCCAGGCCTCGTAGGCCGAGTTCTCATCACCCAGGCGGCCTGGGGATGGTCTCCCTAGGGAAACAATGCTGGCCGTGTAGATCGTGCGCTCGACCCCCGCGCGCCGCGCCGCCTCGAGCATGTTGAAGGTGCCGCGCAGGTTCACCTCGTACATCGGGCGAGGATCCACCATGTACGCCTTGTACACGGCTGCCGCGTGGAACAGCGTGTCGACTCCAGTCACTGCGCGGCGACAGGCGTCGAGATCGAGGACGTTGCCTCGTTGGATCTCGACGTCCAGCCCCTCGAGGTTGTCCGTGGGCTCGTCTGGGAGCGCTAGCACGCTCACCGTGACTCCCCGCTCGAGGAGCAGGCGAACGATTGCGCTGCCGAGGAAGCCGCAGCCCCCAGTGACCATTGCTCGCTTCACATTCCCTCCTGGATAAACGGCGTCGCCCGCCGGGCGATGCGCGAGCCTACTACAGGCCACCGGCTGACCTACCGGCTCTTCGAAGACCCTCGGTGTCCGTGGCGCAGCGTGATCGATCTGCTTGAGTTGGAAGGTTGTTCCAAGCCCGCAACACGGCGAATCGCGCGGCTGGTGCGGGGGCGCCAATCTGCCACTCCGGGCTCGTGTCTGGGGAGACTGCCTGGCGGTCGGCCCACCGGCTCCGCTAGAATTCACGCATGACGCGCGTAACTCCGACGGCAACTGGCTCTTCACGGCGTACCTGCGCGCTGGCACCGGCGCTGCTCGGCATCGCGCTTGGCCTCGGTGCGATCGGTTGCGGAAGCGATGAGGCCACTGGTGATTCCGGCGTCCAGATCGGCTTCGACGACGCAACCATGGAAGAGCTCCAGGGCGTTGGCCTCGATCGCTACATCGGCAAGTTCGAGCCTGAAGAGGTCCGTGACTACGGGGAGGGCCTGTACGGTTTTCAGTTCGCCGCCGACGAGCATGGCCCGATCTGCTTGTGGGGCGATCCCTACTCATTCGGTTTGCAGGACAGCGGCTCCGAGAACCTGCTCATCTATCTCCAGGGCGGCGGAGCCTGTTGGTCCGAGCTGTGCTCGGCGAACACCAAGGCCAGCGATCGCGTGCCGACGCTCGGCTGGACGGATCCCTCCACGGATCAGAACCCGTTCTACGGCTACAACATGGCCCACGTCGCCTATTGCGATGGGTCGGTGTTCAGCGGCGACAACGAGATCGATGATAACGGCACGACTCGCTATCACCACGGCCTCGCGAACCTGACCGCCGCGATGGACGTGCTGAAGGAGCGCTACCCAGAGCCAGGGCGCATCGCGCTCGTTGGGTCGAGCGCGGGAGGCTACGGCACGATCATCGGTACGGCGGCGGTGCGCATGCAGTGGCCCCACACCCAGCTGGATGTGATCAACGACGCTGGGCTCGGCCTGACCAACCCCGACCGGCCCGAGACGCTCGAGAACTTTAAAGCCGAGTGGAAATTCGATCAGTTCATCCCGCCGTCCTGCGAGAGCTGCCAGGGAGGGCAGTTCTCGGAGATGATCGCCTGGGCGCTCGATCGGGACCCCAGCCTGCGAGTGGGCGCGTTCTCTTCCTATGAGGACGCGGTGATTGGTGGCGTGTTCCTCGGCATGCAGGGGCCCGACTTCAAGGCGCTGCTCTTGCAGGAGACGGGCAGCATCCATGAACGCAGCCCCGAACGTTTCAACCGTTTCTACATCGCTGGAAGTCAGCACACCGCCGCGATCGGCCTCTACGATCATCAGGTGAACGGCACGCTGCTCACCACCTGGGTGGATGAAATGCTGGATGAGGACCCCGCCTGGCCAGATCTGCTACAGAGTGACGACTGATGTCACTACGCAGCCTCGGACTTCCAGACAACGTCTACTCCTACCTGCTCGAGCACTCGCTACGTGAGCCAGAAGTGCTCACGGCCCTGCGCAAGGAGACTGCAGAGCACCCAGCCGCGCGCATGCAGATTTCCCCGGAGCAGGGGCAGTTCATGCGATTGCTGGTGGAATTGATGGGGGTGAGACGCGCCATCGAAGTCGGTGTGTTCACTGGATACAGTTCCTTGAGCGTGGCTTTGGCGATGCCCGACGACGGCAAGCTGCTGGCATGCGACGTGAACGCTGAGTTCACCTCCATCGCCAAGAAGTACTGGGAGCGCGCCGGAGTGAGCCACAAGGTCGAGCTGGTGCTTGCGCCCGCTTCGGAGACGCTCCAGGCGCGCATCAGCGCGGGTGAAGCCGGGAGCTACGACATCGCGTTCATCGACGCGGACAAGGGCGGCTATCAGGCGTACTACGAGCACTGCCTGGAACTGCTCCGCCCTGGCGGGCTGATCCTGGTGGACAACGTGCTCTGGAGTGGGGCAGTCGCCGATCCGTCAGACCAAGGTTCAGACACCCAGGCGATCCGCAAGCTCAACGATCATATCCATGCGGATCAAAGGGTGAACGTCAGTATGCTGCCCCTGGGCGACGGCCTGTACCTCGCGCGCAAGCGATGAATCGGTGGCTCTTCGAGCGGCGCTAGTTCGCCTGCAGGTGCGGGAGCGCCCAGTCGGTGAAGATCTCGAAGTACGCACGGAGCCCGTCGCTCTGATCCTTCCACTGGCAGCCCAGGAACTCGTGAAACAACTGAACCGCGAGGGCGCCTGCGGGGTACACCTCGGGGGCGCCGGGGCGTGAAGCTTCCCACTCTGCCTGGCCCCAGGCGGCGGCGCGGAGCTCACTGCCGAGCGCGGGCCCCAGGGCCATGCGCTGGTAAGCCACGGCGCCGGCCGCCTGAGTGACGACGTTGAGTGAGCGACCTGGGTCGTCGATCGCGTCCAGCGTCATGACGGCGCAGCCGGCGGCGTAGTTCGCGCCGAGGGCCGCGTAGCGCAACACCACGGTGGTAGCGTGGCGGTCGAGCCCTGTCTCTGCCTTGCGTGTCATCACCTTGAGCGACTCGTTGACCGCTTCGGTTGTGCGTTTCTCTGCGGCAACAATTGCGTTGAAAGCTTCGCTGCGAGCCTTGCGCACCGCCTCGATGCTGGCCTTGCCTTGAATCCAGGCGTGTGCGACGGACAGTTGATCGAGTAGCGGCCGATTGGCTCCCGGAGGCGTGGCCTGGCGCAGGGCGTAGTCGGCGAACGTCAGGCAGAGGTGCACCAACGCGCGGTGTGTCTCGTCGCCGCGACTGCAGATCTTGGCGGCGCGCTCGATGGGGAGCGGAGCCGCGCCGGTGATCTCTTCGCCTTGGTGAATGATGCGCAGCTGGAGCTTGCGCCTGATTCCTGGGCTTGCCATCGGCGCGTCGTATACGACACCCTGGCGCTCACGCATGCGCTTTGTGACGCCAGATCTCGCGCTTCCGGCGCCGCCCAGGGGCTCGCGACGCAGGGACGTAGGCGCGGCGAGCCTCGCGTTGTGCTTCGGCGCGCTCATGTGCGGCGCGCTCGGAGGCTGCGATGACGCCGCCGAGGCACGGGCGCCGCTCGCCGCCTCAGCCTCTGGGGCTGCGCTGGAGCCTCGCGCGGCCAGCTCGGGCAGTGCCGCGCGCCTCGCCCCCGAACCTGCGGGCAGCGCGCGAGTCGAGGCACTGGCGGGCTCCGCTGCGCGCGGTGCTGGCGCCGCTACGTTGAAGGATCCGCTCAACCCGACGCGGCCTTTCTTCGCCACGCAGCAGACCTACTTGCCGCTGCCCGAGGGCTGGCGCGACGCCAGGCCCGCGAAGGAACTGCAGTTCATGTTGAGCCCAGCGGAGCGCGGCGGCTACTTGCCCTGTGAGGCGCCGGATCCGGGCTTTGGAGTGCACGAGCCGAAGTGGATTCACGTGCGACCCATGGGCAACTTCATCGTGCCCAAGCACCTGAAGCTCGACAGCAGCGGTGGCTTCGATCTCGTGGTGCACTTTCACGGTCAGCGCCCGGCGCGCAAGGAGCTGGTGCGCACCGGTGAAGATTTGGTGTTCCTGGGCGTGAGCCTGGGGATTGGCAAGGCGTACGCGCCGCCGTTTCACGACGGAAAGCTCTTCGTACAACTCGTGAGCGGCGTAGAGAAGGAACTCACCAAGCGCATGGGGCGCTCTGCGCACGTGCGGCGCATGGCGCTCTCGGGTTGGAGCCGCGGCTTCGAGGCCATTGGAGAGGTGCTGACTCAGCCGCTGGGAGCGAAGGTGGACGCGCTGATCCTGATCGATAGCTTCCACGGCTCACGGGATCTGAAGGCGCGGTCGCTGCGCCTGGCGCCGTTCCTGAAGTTCGGGCGAGCGGCGCTGACCGGCAAGCGCTTCTTCTTCCTCAGCCACTCGGCGATCCCCACTGCGGACTACGCGTCCACCACGGAGACCGTGCACTGGCTCGTGTCCGAGCTTGGAGGTAAGCCGGTGCCGGCACGTCGTCGTGACGCGCTGGGGCTGGAGCTCACCGACTTCTACAGCTCCGGGGACTTTCACGCTCGCGGGTACGCCGGGAACGGCAAGCTAGACCACTGCGCGCATTTTGGGGTCTACCCCGACGCGATTCGCGCCGTGGCGGCGCGCTGGAAGGAGAGCCAGGCGCCGCTCGAGGAGCTATGATGCTTTCGCGCGGAAACGGATGCTCGGGCGCTGGCTTCAGCAGCCCGCGATGCCAGCCAGCTCTTGCGCGGTGAACCCCATGAGGTGCAGCAGCGCGTCCAGCCGACCCTCGTTGTGGTTCAGGCTCATGTCCGCGACCGCCTGGAGCTTCGGCTTGGCGCGGTAGGCGATGCCTAGGCCGGCGGTCTGCAGCATGAAGATGTCGTTGGCGCCGTCACCGATGGCGACTGTCTGCTCCAGGCGTACTTCATAGGTCTTTGCCATGTCCCTGAGCAGCTGGGCCTTGCGCTGCGGGTCGACGATGGTGCCGAGCACGTTGCCGGTGATCAGCCCGTCCCTTACCTCGAGCTCGTTGGCGAAGGCGAAGTCCAGGTTGAAACGCTGGCGCAGCTCATCCACGAAGAAGTCGAAGCCGCCGCTCACCAGCCCGACGCGGAAGCCGAGGGACTTGAGGATCTTCACGAAGGTCTCGGCGCCTGGATTCAGCTGGAAACGTTCGCTGAGGCTCCGGGCGCGCTCCATCGGCAGGCCCTCGAGGAGCTTCACCCGCTCGCGCAGGGCGCCGGAGAAATCCAGCTCTCCCGCCATGGCTCGCTTGGTGATCTCGGCGACGCGTTCCTTCACGCCGCACAGATCCGCCAGCTCATCGATGAACTCACCCTTCACGAAGGTGGAGTCGACGTCCATGCACACGAGGCGCTTGTTGCGGCGAAAGATGTCGTCGCGCTGGACCGCCATGTCGATCTGCAGACGCGCGCCCATGGCGAGCAGGTCGCCGCGCAGCTCCATGACGTCTCCGTCGCTGAGCTCTTTCTCTTCCGAGTCAGCGATCAGCTCCACGCCGCTGAAGCCGTCATCGGACAGCGGTCGGATCTGGCGGATGTTGAGGTTCTTGCCCGCGATGTAGCGGGTGATCTCCGCGAGGGATGAGCCATCGCCCAGAGCGCCGAGGAAGCTGACGCAGAGCGCGCTGCGAGGCGGGAACGGCGTCTCCTCCATTTCCGCGGTGAAAGGCGCGACGTCGACCTTGAGGCCGAGCTCGCTGACGGAGAATAGGATCTCTCGCAGCGCGCCCGAGGTCGTCGGCAGGTCCACCACCGCGCTCAGGTTGAGGTAGCCGTGAAGTACCGACTGGCCGATGTTGACGAGCCCCGCGTGCTCCGACGCGATGACTTCGGCGAGCTTTGCGGTGACCCCCGGGCGGTCCGGCCCGGCGACGTGGAGGATGATGCGATCGTTCTTGGTCATGGCGACTGAGCCCCGGCTGATAGGGGCACGCTCCCCATAACGCGCTGCAATAGCGGCCTGCAAGCTCACCCGGGGGTGCACCCAGGCTGCATCGGCAAAGCGAGGGTTTTTGGCGCGGGGCCAGGTCGGAGTTTCAGTCAGGCTGAACGAGCTTGGCAGCGGCCGCGGGCTTTCTGTCAGGCCGCGTACGCCCGTGCGCGGCTACAGTCCGACCATGTGGATCACCGTGTTTCGCAATCGGCTGCGCCCCGACGCAGGGACCGACTACGGCGAGGTCGCGACTCGCATGCGTGAGCTCGCTCGGAGCATGCCGGGGTACTCGAGCTTCAAGACCTTCACGGCCGAAGACGGAGAGCGCGTGAGCTTGGTGGAGTTCGACTCCCTCGAAGCGCTGCTCGCTTGGAAGAACCATCCGGAGCACCGCGCCGCACAGCAGCGGGGACGCGTCGCGTACTATGCGGAGTATTCGGTGCAGTCGGCGGAGATCGCACGGGAGTACCGCTTCAAGCTGGGTGAGCCGAACGACTGAGCGGATTGAGCCGACTAGCTGGGGTATGCTGCCGCCCGGGGGTCGGAATGCTGGACGTGGTGGACCGGCTGTATCAGGCAGCCGTGGACAATGAGCACTGGCCGCAGGCGTTGAGCGCTGTCGCGCAGGCGTGCGGTGGGATCGGCGCGACGGTTGAGCTGCACGATCGCCCGCGGCGTTCACTGGAGTTCTTTCGGGGTGAGGGCATGCCCGACGCTGGCGTGGAGCGTTACGCAGCCTACTACCACAGCGTATGTCCGCGCCTGCCTTGGGGACAGGCGGACCCGGTGGGGACGCCAATCTATGACGGCCGATACCTCACGGAATCAGAAATGAGCCGGTCCGAGTTTTACGAGGACTTCCTCCTACCCGATGGTTTTCGCTACATGGTGGGTGGAGTCATCGCGAACCGGGGCAACCTGTTCGGAGTCGTCGCGGTCCATCGCGCTGCGAGCGCCGGGCACGCTGACGCGGCTACCATCGAACGCATGCGGTGGTTGCTACCGCATTTCTCCCGCGCCCTCGACGTACAAAAGAGGCTGCACGGGGCTCGTGTGGATGAACTCCGCCTCTGCGGGGCCCTCGACGCGCTGACGCTAGGCGTGGTGCTGACGACCTTGCCGGGTGAAGTTCAGTTCGCTAACTCTGCCGCCAGTCGAATGTGTTCGGCGGAGGGACCGTTGGCGCTCACCCGGAGCGGGCTCATCGCGAAGCATCCGGCAGACGCACGTGCCCTCAGGCGCTTGTTTCCCCTCGGTGGCGCTTGCGTGCTCGGGGCCCTTGGAGAGCGACCACTGTCCGTGGTGGTGGTCCCGTTTCGTTATTTCTCCAAGGAAAATGCTTGGCCGTTTGAGCCTGGGGGTGAGCGCTTTGGCTTGTTCATTCAAGATGTGCGCGAGGTGCCCGACGTCGGCGCGGAGCTGCTGCGGGTCGCGTATCGGCTGACCCCGGCGGAGATCGAGCTTGCGCGGGGGCTCTTCGCTGGTGCGTCGCCGCGCGAGTACGCCGCGCGGCGACGCGTGAGCCTCAACACCGTGCGGACCCAGCTGAAGCGGCTACGGGGGAAACTCGGAGTGAGGAGTCAGACGGAGCTGGTGCGTCACCTGGCGCGGCTGATACCACCCGTAGCGACGCATACCCCGGATGGGTGACGACAGCACCAGAGCCCGAACGTAGGGTTTTGGCATGTCGCGTGCTCTTTTCGTCGCTTCTGGCGCTGCGGTGCTGCTCTTGGTTGGCTGCGACTGGGGGACGGATCCCTCGGCGCCGGAAGGCGAGCAGAAGCTGGAAATCGAGGTTACCCCGCCCGAGGTCGTCCTCGCTGTGGGAGAGGCAGTGGACGTGAACGTCCGTGCGTCGGTTCCGGGGGGAACCCCTGGGGTGGCGCTGGACGTCGAGTCCGGCGATGAAGCGATCGTTGGCTTGCCTGGCCTCGCTGATTTCACCACGCCACTGCCTGCGCAAAGCAGCCCAGGGCCTGGGCAGTTCACCTTCGACAGCACCGGAAAAGCGGACTCCGCCCAGGTCACGCTGATCTGCAAGGGCGCTGGTAGCGTCTTGGTCACGTTCACCCTGGCGGACCCTGATTCTGAGCGCAGTACGAATGACGGCATCGATATCACCTGCAAGCCGCCGAGCGTCGACCCAAAGCCCACGCGCTGCTTGGTCCCGTTCGCCAACGAGACGCTGTTGGCCGTGGACGCTGACGGCAACCTTGTGGAAACGCCGGGTTGGGGTAAAGGCGCGGCGCAGCGCGGTGCGGTGAGTGTCAGCGGCGGCACGAGCCGGGTGTTCATGGCGGGCTACGGGCAGAACAGTGAGCCCACGCTCTGGCTCAGCGAAGCTTTCGATCCGGCGCACGCTGGGCCTGCCTCGTGGACCACCGTGAGCCAGCCTGGGGTTGGTCAGTTCAGTGACGTCGCGGTGCGGGGGGCGGGGGCTGTGCTCGCGAGTGCTGACGTGGGTCTGTTCCTGTATGAGAACGGCAGCCTCACCCCCGCGACCAGTCCCGATTCCGGAGCCGTCGTCGCGTGTGACGACGCCGGTGCTTGTGTCAGCTCAGCGATCCATGATGGCGGGATCCTGCGCACGACAGATGGGCTCAACTGGACCAACATCGGCGTGGGAAGTCTGGGTCCCCTCATTTACTGTCGCGGTACGTTCATTGGCTACGATGCGTTCAACGGTGTGCAGTTGCGCAGCACCGACGGTGGCATGACGTGGACCGCTGGGGATCTGAGCGCGTTCAACCTACGAGATTTTGCTTGTGGCAAAGACAGCGTGGTCGCCTCTGGTCAGACGGGTACCTGGGTGAGTCGCGACGATGGCGCCACCTGGACGGCGGTGGACGACACGCTAGGCTGGGTCAGCTACAGCCCCACGGCAGACGCTTTCTTTTCCGTGGGGCCGAGCGCCGCGGGCCCGACGGTATGGATCTCGAGCGACGCCGGTGAGACCTGGACCCAGACGGACGATCTCGGGATGGCGGGCGCTGAGAACGACGTCGTCTGCTACTAGTGCGCGCGGAGCAACGTACTGTTGCGGGCCTTGCCCACTGGAGGCGGTGAGCGGCACACTAGGCGGGCGCGTATGCTTGAGCGCGGAAACGGACAGTCAGCGTGAAGCAGATCCCTCGTCGCGAAGTGCTCGGTAACCTGGTGACCCTGGCTTCAGCCAGCGTGCTCGGAGCCGGAGGGCTCTTGGGGTGCGACAGCTCGACCCCAGAGCCGCGCTCTGCCTCTCGCAGTGCCCAGCCCCTGCCCGCGCGTCGAGTGCCGCGCCAGTTTCGCAGCATGCCCACGGCCGAGGGGCGCGGCGCGATCGTGCACCGCATCTTCCCGGTGCCTGGCTTCCGGCACCTCGACCCCTTCGTGGTGCTCGATGATTTCGAGGTCGCGCAGCCTGCAGGCTTCCCCGATCACCCCCATCGTGGCTTCGAGGCCTTCACGTACATGATCGAGGGGGCGTTTCACCACAAGGACAACCTGGGCAACGACAGCGTGATCAGCGCTGGCGGCACTCAGCGCTTCACGTCGGGGCGCGGCGCGCGGCACTCGGAGATGCCGGGTGAGGGCACCCAGAACCGCGGCCTGCAGCTGTGGGTGAATTTGCCTCGAGCCAAGAAGCAGATCGACCCCAGCTACGCCGGCACACCCCACCAAGAGCTGCCCTTGGTAAAAACCGCAGGGAAAACCACACGACGGATCGTGGGTGAAGGCTCTCCGGTGAAGCTCGAGACTGCGGTGTTCTACGAGGACGTGATCCTCGACGCTGGGTCGACCCACTCCGTGAACCTGCCCCAGGACAACAACCACCTGCTCTACCTGATCTCGGGCGAGGTGAAGGCTCAGGGCGTGAAGCTCGCGATGCGCGAGGGGATCCTGCCGCTCTCAGGGCAGCTCGACATCGACGCGCTGCGACCCTCTCGCTTCGTCGTGCTCAGCGGGCGCCCCCATCGGGAGCCGATTCATCTACGTGGTCCGTTCGTGGACTGAAGGCCGCTGCCGTCAAGTGTGCACGAAGGCTCCAAGCGACCCCACCGACTGCTGCGGCTTCTTCCTATCTCAGGCCGAGTGTCCTGGGGGGATGGTGTGTGTGCGCTCGTTGGCGGACGACGACACGCTCTACTGTGATTGCGCGGCCGTGTGCGGGAACGGAAACGACGAGTACGGCGGCTGCGCGTTGTGATGCGAGGATGGTGCAGCCCTTGCGCATGCGACACGCGGAGCGCGCGACAGAGCGCTTGAGAGCAGCGTTCAAAGCTTGGGTTTGGGGGTGAGGCGCGCCGTTCTGGCGCAGTCGTCCGTCCGCGCCGAGGCGTTTGAGTTCGGGCGTTGACGATGAGCGCTGGGCGTGACAGAGCCGGCGCATGTCGATGCGCGGATTGCGGCGGGTGGTGGTGCTTTCGGTGCTGGGTTTCAGCTGTATCAGCGCCGCTCACGCAGAGGCTGAGAAGAAGGACGAAGGAGCCCCAGCGACCGCGCCGGACGACAGCGACGTCCCCGACGATGCTGATGACTCCAAGTCGGATGACGACACAGGCGGCGACAGCGACTCGAAGACTGATGACGCTGCGAAGTCGGACGACGGCCCTGCTGCCGACGATGACCCTGCTGCCGACGATGACCCTGCTGCCGACGATGACCCTGCTGCCGACGGAGATGATGAGAAGGAAGAGCCCGTCGTCTCACTGAAGGATAGCCGAGAGTTCCGCGTCGTGGCTCGCAGCTTGCGACTCAAGGAGTCCAGCGCTGCGCGTCTCCGCGAGGTAGCGAACCTCTACCGCAAGGCGACCCGTCACAAGCTGGTGGTGACCGGCGGCGACCGCACGGCGCAACGCCAAGCCGAGCTGATGTTCAAGAAGCTCAAGGCGGGCGAAGACGTGATCAAGCTCTACGCCCACACCGAGCTGGCGAGGGCCATCGTCGCCGCCTACAAAGATGGCCGTGCTGAAGGGTTGACACGCAAGGGCACCATCATCCGCATGCGCAAGGTGATCCAGCAGCAGATGGACGACGGTGAGTTCATCTCGCGCCACCTGAACTTCACGGCGGCAGACGTGCGCTCGCGCGGTTTGACGGCCGAACGCATCAAGGCGCTGCGCGAAGCCGTGAAGGCGGTCGACGGCGTTTCCCTGATCGACGAGCGCGACGGCGCGGCGCCCTGTTTCCACCTGAGCCTGTAGTTCGGCTCGGCGGCCACCTGGGCGGTCATGGATTCAGTGCCCGCTTGAGTGGGCACTCTGTGGGGATCGCCTGTCCGCGGCGGTAGCGCTCGAGCAGCGCCTTGGAGCGCTGCGCGAGCTGGCGCCTGACCTCGCGCCGCATACCTTTGACGCGCGGAATTTTCATGTCGTCGTAGCCGGTGGTCTGGTGGCGCATCCACGCGATGGTCGCGGCGCTGGCGCGCTGTTCGATGGAGATGCGCTTGGTGCGCGCCACGGTCCCGCTACCAACAGGGGTCGCGTGGGCGGCGATGGCTGTCGCCATCTGCTTCGCGAGCGCTGCATGGCACGGCGCGAAGTCCAAGAACTCGAACACTTCGCGCTCGAAGTCTGCGGCGTACTGCAGCTGTTCGGCTTCGCGTTTGATCCGCGCGGCGTCCAGCTTGCGCTGATACGCTGGATCGGAACGCTCCTGGGTGAGCGCGGCGCTGATGCGCTCGACGCGCTCCCTCGGCGCCCAGATCCCGCGGGAGAAGAGCTTGCGGCCTTTCTTTTCCTGTACCAGCCAGTGCGCGCCGCCCGCCTTGACGCGGCGACTGAGCGCCGGATCTCCCGGCGGCACCAGCACCCAATCGCTGGGCGCGCTGAGGTACTCGCCGGAATCTGTCTTCACTTCCCGCGGCGTGCGGCCAGGGCTGACGGTGAGGCTCTGATCGGGCATGGCGCGGCGACGTAGCACGAACGCGCCACCCAACGCGAGCGGCTCAAGCCGCGCAGCGCGTGACGCCGCCGCTCAGCTGGGCGCTGCGTCGCCACGCACCGGGGCGCACACCAAAGTGGCGATAGAAGGCGCGGCTCAGCGCGAACTCGGAGTCGTAGCCGACGTCGTCGGCGATGGCGGCGAGACAGGCATCGGACTCGACCAGGAGCTCCGCCGCCTTTTCCATGCGGAACTCACGCAGGACGCTGAGCGGCGGTTTACCCAAGGCCTCGTTGAAGCGACGATTGAGCACCGCGCGCGACGTAGCGAGCTCCCGCGCCAGGGACTCCACCGTCCAGCGCGCTTCGGGTCGATCTCGGAACAGCTCGAGCGCAGCGCTCACCAACGGGTCGGCTTGAACGCGC
>JAUILJ010000887.1 GCA_030433055.1 Polyangia bacterium | reverse complement strand
CCACGGTTCTCCTTGAAAACTAGGTTCCGAGCGTGTGCCCGGATCGCGTGCCAGACGCTCTGAATGTTGCCCTGGGCTGTGTCCCGAAAGTAGGGCGCTGACGTTGAGAGGAACACGGACCAAACAGGCGTGGGTGCAGACGCTAACCTCGTCGGCAGATCGGGTTCGTACTGTGCATCCCAGTGTAAGCGGGCGTTCGCCCGGTCCGTAATGGCTACCAGAGCATCGATGGCGAGTGAGTCAGCGGAGAGAAGGAGAACATCGCTGGGTGAGAAACTATCGATCATCTGGCCGAGAAGCTGCATATTCCAATTCACCTCCCGGCTCGAACGCAGCACATCGTCGTACTGGATATCGTACGTCTCAGTCGACGCAGTGACAATGATTACATTCGGAGCGCCCGTCGTGGTCCCCACCCTGCGGCTTGTTGAGCATCCCAGCTGGTCCAGGAATTGTTCAACATCAGAGGTTAGATAGTCTGGGGCTAGGTAGGCAACGGCATAGGGTACACGCGCGGCATGCAGTGCGCGAGCCGCATGGAAGACTCCCCCGAGCCTGATGAGCCGATCGTTTGCGAGTGCGTCAACGTAGACCGTTCCTACCAAAAGAACGCGCGCGACGGAACTAAACGGGGTCGAGGTGGACATCGAGACTGGGGACTGGCGCGCTGCGAACGCTCGTGATGGTGCCCGTGTACTCGTACCCCTTATGGATGCAGAGTACGAGGTAGTTGTATCGAGTAGGCAGGTTTCCGATCGAAACCCCGGCGAGGGTCTCTGCAACCAGTCGATCGTTGAGCAGGTTCGGCCTTAGCCGAATGTCTATTCCTCCCGAGGGCAAAGTGCCATTCAGATTCACGTACTCGCTGAGCATCACATCCTCCAGCGCGGCGTCAATGCTCTCATCGCATCTTGTCGCGGAGGTATCGGGTTGGTAGTCCCCGAACTTCCCCGTCCCGGTGCTTCCCATAGTCCTCTCGCTTTCGTCACATGGTGATTTGTTGCAACATACTCTTTGAGAGTGGAGGTTCCAAGGGTGTTCGAACGGTGGCCGCTACCAGGCCCGCCCCGGAACCTGCGCCGAGCCGAGCTGCGCAACCATACAGCGTCTTACGCGAGGCTTCCAATGGCAGCCTGTCAGGAGTGCACTGCGGGATGCCCTTTTCAGTGGGTACGAGCTAGCTGAGTCGGGCTTCTGACTTGCCGTCGGGAGCGCGCGAGAACGAATGGTCTCGAATTGGAACCAGCCGTTCGCGCAGGCTAAGTTTTGGTTGCCATCTCGAAAGTTCGGCGAGCTCGAAAAAAGGAACGTTGACTGGACACCCAGCTTGGAGGCTGAGTCTTTTGAATGGTCACGCGCTCCCTTAGAGCGGCCGCTGCTGACGCTTTCACGCATGGAGAGCCCAGGCATCCGACTTCTTTCATGAAGGGGCGGTGCACGTAGCCAAAGCCCAGCGCACTGCAAAGCGCGCCGGGCCTCCCATCTCGTCACTCAATGACTCTACACGGCAACAGGTGCTTGTTCTGTTGAACTCGTGGAGTCTTCTTCTGGTTCGGACTTGCTGCTGCGCTTGGTTTGGAGAAAGCCGAGGGAGCGGAGGGTGTTGCGGTCGCTGATGTTGGCTTGGGCGATGGCGCTCCACTCGAGGTACCAGCTCCACACGGCGGCTTCGCGGGACTCGACTTCTTCGGCGGTGGGCGCGATCGGAGTCGGTTCCTCGCGGATGGTGCTGATGGTCTCCAGTAGGTCGTGGGCTTCCTTGACGACGGGGGCGGTGAGCCCGCGCTGGTTGAGGAGCTTGCGGGCTGCCTTGGACTCGGCGTCGGCCTTGGCTTCGAGCTTCGCCAGCCGGTCCACGAAGACGCCGACGGAGTTGACCACGTCGAGGCCTTCGGTCTGGCTGAGGTTCGGGAACATGCTGTCGTGGAGCGCCGGGTAGTGGCGCTGCAGGGTGGCCTTTACCACGGGGAACCAGCGGTTCTCCCACTCGTCGAGATCGCGCAGCGTGTGGGGGTTCGTGACGATGGGGCCGCGCTCGACGCGCACGGCGCGCATGTTCTTGAGCAGGTCCCAGCCTTCATCGAGATCTTTCTGCGTGAAGCCGAAGGCGGCCAGGACGGAGGCCGCGCGCGGATTGGCGAGGCCGTGGAGGAAGGTGACGACGCGACGTGCTTTGTCGCCAACTGTCATTCGTGCCATGAGTTCTCCTGTTCTTTGGTCTTGAGGACCGTGGTCGAGTGACGAGGCTCTGGCCTCGCCGGGTTGGATCACTGACTCGGAACGTGGAGGACCGTTTCCGTGAGGGAGTGCGCGGTGCACGGCTCGAACGCCTTGGCGCTCGAGTGCCTTGGCTCCGCCTGCGAAACTGCCGATCCCCAGCCCCAGACTGAAGATCCCCTCGGGGACCACCCTGGCTCGAGCCGGGGACCGTGCAATTTCTGCAGGGGAAACCTCGTGCCTCACCCCCTACCCTGTTGGAACGACCTCGGGACGAGCCGGGTTGTGCAGGGGAAATTCGGGAGCGAGCGGGGAGTTGCGTGAAAAGTGCGAGCGGATGCGCCGATTCGAGCTGGGGATCCGCGCTGGCGGACTGGGGATTGGGGGTGAGGGAGCAACATTTCCCGCTGACGGAGCGTCTGGCGGCGCCGCGGGCGCAACAATTTGCGGAGTGCAAGCCAACGGAGCGGCCGATGGACCGCACGGTGGCGCTGGCGGAGGGCGCGGCGGCGGACTCAGACGGCGCGGGCGAGGAGCTGGTCGAGGCGCTCGGCTTCGGTGTCGGTGTTGATCTGGACCCAGAGCGGTAGGTGATCGCTGAGCTCGTACGTGAACTGGTTCTTGGTCATCGGCATGCGCGGGTAGAGCCGGCGGTGATCGCCGCAGTAGAAGTCGAGGACGCCGGCGTGGCCGCTGAAGCTCTTCACGAAGTGCGGATCGTGGAGGGAGTCGCGCCCGGGGAGGCGCGACCAAACGGGAGAGCGTCGTAGCGCTTGTTGCGTGCGACGTTCGAGCCGGGCTGGCCGAGCGCCGCCTCGGGCATGCGCAGGCCCCTGGAGGTGATGGCGTCGAACAGCGGGCTATGATCCGTGGGGATGTTGAAGTCGCCCAGCACGATCAGATCCTTGTCTCCGAGGAATTGCTCCTGGGTGCGGGTGTGGACCCAGTCGGCGAGCAGGCGGAGCTCCGGCTCGCGCCCGGTAGCGCTCTCGCCCCAGCGGATGTGGGCGGCGAGCAGAATGAAATCGAAGCTGCCGGAGCGCCAAGACGTGAGGTACGGCGGGCGCCACCAGGAGATCTGCGCTGCGTACTCGTCGCTTTGCGTGCGTTTGCGCTGGGGGATGGCGTACGACGCGAGGCCCGTGAACTCCACCGTCCAGCTTTCGTCGAGCAACTCGATCGTTGTGATGATGCTTTGCGTCGAATTTGGTACGCGCACGCTTGCTTCCACGCGGTACACGCCAGACTCTGCTAGGGCCGATAGATCCATGTCGATGCCCGCCACGTCCACGGCCTGGGAGCTGGTGGCTCCCGTGCCCCCTGAAGTCCGCTCGATCAGGGGCACCTGGGTCCGGCTGATC
>JAUILJ010000886.1 GCA_030433055.1 Polyangia bacterium | reverse complement strand
CACCGCGATCAGCACCTCGATGAGTGTGCGGCTTGGTTGGTGGAACAGCATCACACGGGAGTACCACCAGAGCCTGCCGCACCAAAGTGCGTCGTGTCGTCACCGGACGCTCGGCACGTTGGCCGACAATTTTTCCACGCGTGGATATAGTCGACTAGGCGTCCAGTGCTTCGCGCAGCTCCTTGACGAAGGCATGGACTCGCTGACTTCGCTGCTCCGGGCTACCGTCCGCGGCGATGGCCTTGACGATAGCGGTGCCGACGACCACCCCCGCGACTCCCTGATCGGCGACCTCCCGCGCTTTGGCGGGAGAGTCGATGCCGAAGCCAACCACGACCGGCATGCCGGCGCGCTCCGCCAGCGCCTTCGCAGCTTGTCCCGCCGCACGGAGCGGGTTGTCGCTCGCCGCTTGAGCCTTGGCGTCCACCGCGCCAGTCACACCGGTGACAGAGACGTAGTAGATGAAGCCCCTCGCGTCGGCCAGCACAGCTTTTTCCCGCGCGGAACCGCTTGTGGGGGTGAGGAGCGGCACGACCCCCAGATCCAGCTCGCGCAGGCCCTGGCGCAGCAAGGGCGCTTCTTCTGGCGGCAAGTCCACGACGAGCACCGCGTCTATCCCGGCGTCGACGAGCGCCCCTGGCAGCTCCGCCTCGCCAAAGGCAACGATCGGGTTGTAGTAGGTGAAGAGCACGATGGGAGTATCGAAGTCGGCCCTCAAGCGCTTGGCGAGCTCGAGCGCCGCCTTGAGCGACCCACCGCTTTGAATCGCGCGGTAGCTCGCCGCGGCGATGACCGGGCCGTCTGCCGTTGGATCACTGAACGGCACTCCGAGTTCCAGCACGTCAGCGCCCGCCTCGAGGATCGCTCTGGCGCACCGGTAGCTGTCCTCCACACTCGGGTCACCAGTCGTGAGGAAGCCCACCAGCGCCGTGCGCTGCGTTTCCGCAAGGCTCTTGAAGCGACCTTCGATACGAGCCAGGGTCACGCTGCACCTCCACCGGCAGGCCGCTGGCCGAGGCCGTGGGCGGTGTACGTCGCGAGATCCTTGTCTCCCCGACCGGAGAGCGTGACCAGCAAGTCGACCGGGCGCTTGCGGTGCTCGAACTCGATGCGCGCGATGTCCCCGAGCCGGGCGAACGCGTGGGCCGTCTCGAGCGCGATGATCAGCCCCTCGGACAGTGCTAGCTCCGCCGCCGCTGCGAGCGCCTCTTCGTCGCTCGCGGCGAGGTAGTGTGCGCGCCCGGTGGCCTGGAGCGCCGCATGCTCCGGGCCGACGCCTGGGTAGTCGAGCCCGGCGCTGATGCTGTGCGCTTCCAGGATCTGCCCGTCATCGTCGGAGAGCACCTTCGTCCGCGAGCCGTGCAGCACTCCAACGCGCCCCGCCGTCAACGTGGCAGCATGTTTTCCGCTAGGAATGCCTTCACCGGAGGCTTCCACACCGTACAGCGCGACTTCCTGATCCTGCTGGAAGCCCCGGAAAGTGCCGATTGCGTTGGAGCCTCCCCCGACGCACGCGACCACTGCGTCCGGCAGCCTGCCAGCCCGCTCCAGCACCTGGGTGCGTGCTTCATCGCCGATCACGCGCTGTAGCTCGGCGACCAGCAGCGGATACGGATGTGGGCCGGCGGCGGAGCCCACGCAGTAGTGTGTGGTGCGCACGTTGGTCACCCAGTCTCGCAGCGCCTCGTTCATCGCATCTTTCAGCGTGCGGGAGCCCGACTCCACGGCGATCACCTTGGCGCCCAGCATGTGCATGCGAGCGACGTTGGGGGCCTGACGTTCGACGTCCACCGCGCCCATGTAGACCTCACACGGCAGGCCCAGCATCGCGCAAGCCGTGGCGGTCGCGACGCCGTGCTGTCCAGCTCCCGTTTCCGCGATGATCCGGGACTTGCCCAGCTTCTTGGCGAGCAGCACCTGACCGAGGGCGTTGTTGATCTTGTGCGCGCCGGTGTGGCACAGATCCTCACGCTTGAGCCACAGGTTGCGGATCATCTTTCCGTCGGGATCGAGGCTCCGGGCGAGTCGCTCCGCCAGCGTCAGGGGCGTCGGGCGCCCCACGTAGTGCTCCAGCAGGCCGCGCCACTCCGCCTGGAACTCAGCGCCCAGAACGATGTCCTGATAAGCTTGCTCGAGCTCGCTCAACGCGGGGACCAATGTCTCCGCGACGAAGCGGCCGCCAAACTCACCGAAATAGCCCGGGCGTGCGCCCGTGGAGCTGGAAGTCGCGTCAGCCATTGCGGGGGAAGCTTGCCCGAAGGGAGGCGCCTGTCCAGCTTCTCGCACCAGTCAGCGGTTGCGCGTGAAGGCGAAGGCCGCGCGTCCAGCCGTGGATGCGTTTGCCCGGTCCGTTTGCTGGCGGAGCTGGCTAGCCTTGCGGCGCGTGTGGGACAGGCTTCAGGCTGCAGCGCTGGACGATCGAGCCGCCTCGAGAGGGTGCGTCGTCGGGCGCGTCGGCTCCCCGAATCAGCTCGAGGCTCGGTGTCTTGCCCAAGCGGAAACGCTGCAGGATGGGCTCCCCGCTGCTGGGCTCCACGATGACCTCGAAGCGCTCTTCACCGTGCACCTCGAAGCGACGATGCACGACCAGCGACTGCCTGTCGGGCCCCAAGGAGACAAGGGTGCGCTCACCGCCGCCCGCGCCACTCCACACTTCGATGTGCGTGGTCACGGGAGCCGTGGAGGGATTGCATGCGCTGACGTCGAAGCGCTGTGCGCGCTGCATGCCCTCTCCATCGAATGGTCGAACCTCACCGCCTTCGATGCTCGCGCCGCCGCAGCCGACGATCACGAGCCCGAGCCAGAGTGTCCAGTTCCGAACCTCCACCGTCATTTCTCCACGGCAAGGCTGGACGCGCGGGCAGCCCGCACGAACGCCGCACACTTGCTGAGGTCCTTGATGCCGGGCGTGCCGGCCTCGATCCCGCTCGCCACATCCACGCCCCAGGGCCTGACCTGGGCGATGGCACGCGGCAGCTTCTCCGCGTTCAGGCCACCGGCTAGCAGCAGGTCGCGCTTGCGCGCCAGCGCTTCGACCAGGGCCCAGTCAAACGAGTGCCCCGTGCCGCCCAGGCTCCCGCCGACCTTCGCGTCCACCAGCAGCGGCGCACCCGGGAGCTCCGCGGCGCTTGCCACGTCGTCCGCGTCGGCGATCTGCGCGGCGAGGAAGATCTCGGCGGCGGCACCTAGGGCCTGCCACGTACCAGCGGGGTCGCTGGCGTGGAGCTGAACGCGGTCGAAGCCAAGGCGCTTCAAACGTGGAGCGTCGGGCAACGCGTTCACCCTCACCCCCGAACCCGCTGAGAAAAGCGCTTCCGGCAACTGATCGGCGGCCAGCACGGCGACACACTCGACGTGTTGCCCCTGCGCCCGATTTTCCGCGCGGATTGCGCTGACGAGGAGCTCGGCGTGCTCGGGGGAGACGTAACGCTTCGACGTCGGGATCAGGTTGATGCCCAGGGCGTCCGGGCCGAGCCTCACCAGCTCCGACACTTGAGCGACGTCGGTAATGCCGCAGAGCTTGACGTACACCGGGCTACTCGATCTTGAGCAGCTCTTTCACCGTCGCGATCACCTGGGGC
>JAUILJ010000028.1 GCA_030433055.1 Polyangia bacterium | reverse complement strand
GCTGGGTGCGCGACCAGAGCTTGCTCTAAGCGCCAGGCTTCCAGGGTAACCTGATCCTGAACGCACGATCGTATGAGGCGGTGCAGTCCAAACTGGTTACCAGTCCCGAGTTGGTCCTCGTATAGGAGAGTTATCTCTGACATGGCCGAGGCGCTCACAACACGCTAATCCAGTCGCGAAAACCGTTTTCTCGAACATTTCCAAAGTCGCCGTCGAACGCTTCCAGCCACGCGGGTAGAAAGCTCGGGTCCGGTCGCATCAGCTGTGTCGCTCGCTTCTCGTCAAGTCGACACAGCACTATGGACTCCTCGGGCGATCTGATATGATTCAGGAGTCGGTCGGAGTGCGTGGTCACCAGGACTGGCGAGTCCAGAGAGGTCGCCTGAAGGAGATCCACCACGCGCGCCAACAGCGCAGGGTGCAAGTGCACCTCCGGTTCGTCGACGACAAGCAGAGACCGCTGCTTGACTACTCTCGAAAGAGCGACGAAAGCCAAGTAGTCAAGGGTGCCGTCGGATAGTGACGACGCGGGAACTTCTTTTTCGAAGCTACTATATTTTATCCATAGGGAAATACCTTCACCCGCAGCCACCTGGCGGATGTTTAGGTCTTCGATATCTTCGCCGAGGCCGAGGTGGATTAACGTCATTACGCGCTGCCATTCGACTGGGTCGAATTTCAGTTGAGAAAACACGCTAGCGAGATTGCGGCCAAAACGTACTAGTGCGTCCCGCCGCTGATGGGGGCTAGATATCCTCATCCCGGATTCGCGCCCACATTCACGCGCTGCCCATGTCGGAACTACTTCAAACGGAAGCTGTACATCCATGGAAGAGAGCGCCCGCACAGTCCTGCGAATCGCAGCGTGGGGGACCTTGAAACCAAAGCCGGTCAGCAGGAGGGAGGCGCCAGGGAATCCCCTCACCTGCTCGCGCTTACCGTCCGCCTCGTTGAGCACAAAGGCGATTCGGCCATCTCGAGTGATAATTCCTTCGTCGGCGTCCGCGTATGCGAGGTGTTCCTGAGAAACAAGGAGGCCGTGAGCCCTATCGAGAGTAAACGAGTAGTCCAGGGCGGGGCCAGCTCCCTCGATCCTGACACCGAACTTCATTTCAGGAGACTCAAAACGCTTCAAGGAGTCGAATCCCCCATGCACGGATATGAAACGTTCGAAGAAGTCCGGTGTCGACGCCTTCCTCAAGAGTTCGCAGGCCTCAACGATAGAACTTTTCCCGCTGCCATTCGGACCAACGAGCGCGGTAAACGCATGTAGAGGGAGCTCCACTTCATCCAAGGTGCGAAGACCAGCAACACGGATCCGGGTGATACGATCTTGCGGCATGACGTCACCAAGTGTCCATCCCCCTTCCCCAAAAGTCCATTGCTTCGAAACAACCCTGAGTGCTCAGGTGCCCAGGGACGAGTGCGCGAGGGGCAGACGCGGCTGAGCCACCGGGACAAGCGCACGGCGGGACATAGCCTCTTGCGCCGACCCTTTCCTCACAGGAGCCTGAGCGCATGGCGCTCGGATCCGGCATCGAGTGGACAGAAGCGACCTGGAACCCGGTCACCGGCTGCAACAAGCTGAGCCCTGGGTGCAAGTACTGCTACGCGGAGACCATGGCGCGTCGGCTGCACGCGATGGGGCAGCCGAACTACCGCAACGGCTTTGAGCTCACGTTGCAGCCGCAGATGCTCGACGTGCCGCTCGGCTGGAAGCGACCGCGCACCATCTTCGTGAACTCGATGAGCGATCTTTTCCACAAGGATGTGCCGCTCGAGTACATCCGTCGGGTGTTCGAGGTGATGCGTCGCGCGCACTGGCACCGTTTCCAGGTGCTGACCAAGCGCGCCGAACGGCTCGCGGAGCTGTCGTCGAGCCTCGATTGGCCGAGCAACGTGTGGATGGGAGTGAGCGTCGAGTCGGCGAAGTATACGTTCCGCATCGACTGCCTGCGGGAGAGCGGCGCCGCGACGAAGTTCCTCTCCCTCGAACCCCTGCTCGGCCCGCTTCCGAACCTGGATCTGCGCGGAATCGCCTGGGCCATCGTCGGCGGCGAGTCCGGCCCCAGAGCGCGCCCGATCGCCGAGGAATGGATCACGGACATTCGCGATCAGTGTCGCGAGGCTGGCGTGGCGTTCTTCTTCAAGCAGTGGGGCGGCAAGAACAAGAAGAAGGCGGGCCGCCTACTCGAAGGGCGCACCTGGGACGAGATGCCAGCGTCACGGGGTGAGCGGAGATCTCGGCGAGAGCTGCCAATCGTCGCGTAGCCGCCTCCACTGTCGCCGTTCCGCAGCGCGCATCAACCGCTAGCTTCGGGGGCCGCTCGCCCAACTGGCTGGTATAGAGCAAGCCTCGATGAAGACGCTCCTCGCCCACAACCCCATCTGGGAACTGGAATTGCTCTGCGCCGATCAGGTCCACCGTCATGCCCTGGATCGCGTCGGGGGCGCGCCCTGGGGGCTTCCGCTGGAGGCGTGGCCGGACTGCGGCTCGTGCAAGGAGCCGCTCACGTTCATCGGACAATGGCAGCACGCGGAAGGGCGGCTTGACCTCGGTGGTGCGGGCACGGTGCTGTACTCGTTCCTCTGCGCCAACACGGAAACCATGATGGAGTGCCACATGCACGCCGTGGAGCCGGGTGGCGACGTCATCGCGCGTGTGGTCCTGGTGGAGAATGCCGTGGTAACGCCCACGCTCCATCCAAAGTTGGAGGCGCGCCCGGGCGCCAGCGTGGTGGTCAAAGGCTGGACCGAGGAGGCGGAGAGCGCTCTCCTATCACCGGCCCCGACGACCCGCATCGGTGGTCGGCCAGCCTGGATCCAAGACCCGTACTTTCAGCCCCAAGATGATCCTTGGCGCTATCGCTGTGTCGCGCAGTGGACACCCGAGGTCGTGCTCGCCCACCAGCGCATCCAGAGTGAGCCCGCGTTCCTCGAACTCGAGGACGAACGCACCCGCACCGATGCTCGAGTCCTCGAGCGGACCATCACCCTCGGACACGGCACCGCGTTGGTTCGCACCCTGGGGAAACGATGTGGAGCGATCGACGGCGCCTTCTTCAACACCACACCGGAAGGCGGGACTCGCCTGAGCACCCCGCTGGAATCCGGCGTCCTGTCCTTGCTGGTCGATGAGCGCTCGGGCGAGTTCTGCCTGCAGTACTTCGGTCGCTGACTCACGGATAGGCAACGCGCGACAGAGCCAAGCACTCAGCGGCCTCACCCCCAAACCCCATCCCGCATGCTGGGAGTCTCGCCCATGCAGCGCCGAACTTGGTTTCCGCTCGGTAGTTGCATACTCTTGTGGCCGCGATGACCGACCAAGACGAACCCATCGAGTACGAGCTGCTTCACCAAGCCACGCTGGCTGAGATCGCCGTGACGGAGACGCGCATCGAGCCGACCACCGCCGACGACAAACACGTGTGCCTCGAAGGGCGGCTTGGCCTCGAGGAGGACGAGGACGGCGAACCGATGGACGACGTGGAGCACTACGCGTTCGGGTTCATCTACGCGCTGGGCATGCTCTCGTTCGCGGACGCGCGACCCCGCGGGGTCTCGGGCATCGACTTCGAGGAGACGGATCAGTGGACCGCGGGCGACATGCTGCGTCGCCTGCGCTTCGAACAAGGTGAACTTCACTGCTACGCTGACTACGTCCGCGGTCGCTGCATGAAGACCACCGTTGTCGTTCGTGCTGACGGGACCTTTCGGCTCGAGACCGTGAACCGCGGCGAGGCAGCGACGCGCTGGATCGCGAAGCTCCAGGGCAAGAAGGTCCTGCGCGCGGTCGGTTGAGGGCTCTGGGATCTGCCCATCGTCGCCTAGCGATGGCGTGCCTACTCCCCCGCGCCAGCGTCCGCGGGACTTCCAGGGTCCTCCGGATCGACCGGACCGGGCGGCGTGTAGGTGCCGCGTTCGCCGTTGGGCCCTGGATTGGAGAAGCCTTCGCGAGTCATCCACATCCGCGCGGTGTTGCTCTTGGGCTCGCTGAACATCAGGTGACCGACACCGTTGGGCGGAAAGAGATCCGACGCCTCCAGGAGCAGCCGTTCCGAGAAGGAGCTCATGGCAGCAGCGGAATCGAACGCGAGTCGGATTTCGCAGATCGTCTCGTGACACGCGACCGCTGAGACTTCTACTCCCGAGAGCGCGTTCACCAGGCGTCGGATCTTCGCCTCGCGAGCGTCTGCCCAAGCGCTATCGCGTGTCTCTGAATCGAAGCGGCGCCTGAAGGCAGCGTCGAACCTCAACAGCTTCGTGGCGCTCGGGTCGGATGCCGATGACAAGACACCCGCGTCTGGTTCGGCTCCTGCAACCGGTTCGGCGGGGCCCGGCGAGTCGCACTTCGGGGGTCGCCCGCAGCCTGCCAGCACCAACGTGAGTAGGAGCACTCCATGCATCGCAACCGGACCTGATCGCATCGCACACCTCGGGGCTGAGCTTGTCATGCCGCTGGGTGCCTCATCCGCCGCACCACTTCTCCGGTCTGTCTTCGGTGCTCTCGCAACGGCTTCTGAACTCCGCGAGATCGGGGTCGTCATCGGTGAGGCAGATCCCTTCGGGGTAGTCGTAGGAGCCTTCGATGTGGATGCAGCACTCGGAGTAGCGCTCTGGGCAGGGGTTCTCGCTGATGATGTCTCCGAGCTGCACACAGGTGGAGTAGATGGCGTCGGCTGCCTCGTCTGAGTAAAACTCGTGGCACACGCCGTTGCTGCCAGTGCAGCTCAGGACGGTCCGGGTTTCGCACTCGGCGCGTTGGGGGTCGGCGTTTCCGTCGGTGAAGCCACCGTCATCGTCGCTGCCGCAGCTGAAGGTGAGGAGCGCGCAAGCAGCGCCTGCGAGGAGAGAAGGGAGAATTCGCATGGTCGAACGCTAAGCAGTGTTCGCGCGCGTCGGCAATGCCCTTTGCGGGTGGCTCGTGGCTTTCTCGTGAGACCGCGCGGTCCCTATCCCGGAGGTCACTCCGACGAGTCGTCCGTCCGAACGCATGAGGAGCGCTTTGGCGTCGCCCTGGACCACTGATGTGTCAGGTCTACGACACGCGCGACAGGCGCAGCGGCTTGCTGCCAGGGACGCGCCGGATCAAACCCTTGGCTTCCAGGTCCAGCTGCACGCACTTCAGCCACCAGCCTGCCTTTTCGCCTCCCGGAAACACAACCTGGGGAAGCCGGGGCAACACGAGCGCTTTCAGCTCTGCCACCGTGAGGCCTTCGGCAGACGTCGGCAGGCACTCGAGCACGGCGCTGCGCATGGCGCGGTACTTCTCCCCCTCGACCTGAGTCGTGCGACCCGTGTTCACGTTCACGACTGGGACACGCTCGGACGTCTTGCTCACGACGCCTCCGCGATCGGTTGTTGCTTCGGAGCGCGGAAGCCCATGGCCGCCCAGGCCTTGAACAAGCGCCACATGAACTGCACCGAGTGCGACTGGTAGCTCGGGATGTCGTCGTCGAAGTCCGAACCGTCAGGGCGATCCTTGACCATGGTGCGTAGCTCGACTGCTCCGTGACGAAACCCAAGCCGCCGGGCACGAAGCGCTCGGATGTGAAGCGCCAAGCGATCCTGGACGCCGCTGCGGAGCTCTTCCTCAGCCAAGGTTACTCCGCGACCAGCATGGATCAGGTGGCGGAGCGGGCGAACGTCTCCAAGCAAACCGTGTACGCACAGTTCGCTGGCAAAGAGGCGCTGTTCGTGGAGACGGCGGGCTGGTTGACTCAACTCCCCGGCGACCAGGTACAGCGGGGGATGGATGAATTGCCGAAAGGAAAAACGCTGGCAGAGCAGCTGACCGCATACGCCGTGCGGCAACTGGAGATCGCCCGCACACCGCGCCTGATGCAGCTGCGGCGCGTCGCCATCGCCGAGGCAGAACGTTTCCCCGAGGTTGGCCAGGCGCTCTACGACGCTGGGCCCGCCCGAGCCATCGCGGCCCTGGCGCAGCTCTTCGAGCGCTGGCACCACGCGGGTCTCCTGCACGCTCCAGCGCCGAAGATCGCCGCGACCCACTTCAACTGGCTGATCATGGCGGACCCGGTGAATCGCGTGATGCTGCTCGGTGCCGACGCGCTACCGGGCCCGAAGGCGCTGAAGGGCCACGCGAAGGAGGCGGTGAGGATCTTCCTCGCGGCCTACGGCCCGAGAGCGGAATAGCGCCAAGCCTGGCCGCACCTTGCTATCTCCCCAACGGAGGTGCTGATCTTCCGAGGACCTCGGGGCGCGCAAGCGTGCGAGGCTGTGCGCTAGGAGGGTTGGCAGTCGAGGCTCGTTCGTCACCCCGACGTGTCGAGTTCGAACTTCAGAAACCTCGTGCCCTCGTAGTCCACCTCGCCGATAGCTTTCGCACCAAGCCGCTCGAGGGCTCGAAGGTGTTTGCGCGACGGCGCGAGCAGGAAGGTCACGGCGCCAATGCGCGGATCGCTGCGAGCGAACTCCAGCGCTTGCGCGGTGATACGCAGACCAAGGCCGAAGTGTTCGGGTCGCAGCACGAGACCGAAGTCCCACTCCTCACCTTCCCTCTGAAAGCCACCCCAGCCAACGTACTCGCCGTCTCGGAGGAGCGCCCAGTGGCCCAGGCCATCGCGCTCCCAGCACGCCTCCTTGGCGGCCACGAACGCTTCGCAAGCGCGCTCGTCCCAGGCGCCCCGAGCCAGCGGCATGTGCTCCGTCACGCGCGGATCGGACATGTGCTGTGCGATGGCAGCGAGAGGGATCTCGGTGAGTCGGGTGAAGATGATCTCGGGGGTTGTAGTCACGGCGGCGCTGGCACTCCTCGGAGGGGGCACTACGCAACGCGCGCCGCTCGGTTACGCCGCCAGGGCGTGAAATCGAGCCCTCCGCGTGCACGCTCCCAAACGCGATCCTGTCCGCGAGGATAAGCTTCACGCGAGCGCTTGGGTTGGGGAGCACTCACTGGCTTCGAGGCATCCCCACGGCAGCTCATCCGCACCTCACCCGCAAGAACTCCACGCGGTCAGCGCTGACAGTAGAACGTGGGCTCGGGATCGCTCTCACAGAAGGCCTGGTAGCCTTGTGCCTGGGGATTGTCGTCCAAGATGCAGAAGCCTTCGGGCAGCTCGTTGGCGCCGGTGACAACGACGCAGCAGTGTTCGAATGAGCTAGGGCACCCGCCTTCATACGCGTGCCCGTGCTTCTCCTCGCACATCGTGCGTGCCAGCTCGACGGATGCGTTGGTGTAGAAGTCGTGGCACTGGGTAGCGATCAGGCAGCCGAACTTCGCGGGCGTCTCGCAGGTCACCTCGGTGGGATCGACATCAGGTTCCGTGGCTGACGAGCTGCCCCCGGAACTACAACCCAGCACGCCCATCGCACCGCTGCAGAGTAGGGCGACCCGGAAGTACCGCGTCGAGTCGAGCATGCGCCACAGTGTATGCGGCTTCAGGTTCCTGAGGAAGGGGCTGCTCGCCCCTTTTGGATCCGCGTGGCTCGTCTATCCCCGTGCCGCCCTGGGCGCTCGGATCCGCTGCTTCGTCTGCTCTGAGGCGGTAGGCCATATCCCTGCGGCACCGAATGGGAGCACGAGGCAGCGGGCTGCGCCGTCTGCGTCGGCGAAGATGCGGTGATCGCCGTCGCCCCAGGTCATCACCTCCACGCCGTGGTCGACGTAGGCGTCGTCATCGCGGCGCGAGCGCTCCACTCCATCGGCTCCGAACGTCACGTCCTTCAGCGCGTCCGCGCACAGCACGCCGATGGTCCCGGCCTCGAGGTTGACGCCGCCAAGCTCGACGGTGGCGGAGCTGGCGAGCTGAGTTCCCCCGAGATCGACGTGCTGCAACAGCAAGCCGACCGCCGGCCTGCCAGCGCCCAGCTCCGACTGCACGAGGTAGGCGTGCCAGGCGCCGGGCTTCACGGAGACCTCCACCACGTCCCCTCCCCGCTCGGGGAACTCCCCAACCAGCGCCCAGCTGCCAAGCCAGAAGCCGCGCACGAGCTGACAGAGCTCGAGCACCGGGGCAGCAGGCAGGACGCGAGAGTCCTGCACGACGAGCTCAGGCGCCCCCCGCTTCACCGCAGCGAGCACGTCGCGCTCAGTCACCCCGAGCGCGATCGCCAGCTCAGCGATCACCTGTTCGCTGGTGGTCAGGACCATGTCGCGCTCGGTGGGGTGCAGCGCCTGCTTGCTGCGAAAATACCAGCGGCAATACTCGACCTGCCTGCCAAGGGGCGCGCGGGTCAGCTCGCGGATGGAACGGAGGCGAGGCAGCGCTCTCTCCTCACGGCAACGCTCACACAGCCGAACGACGAACGCCTGGGCCTCTGCTGCAGTGACCACGGCGCGCAGCAGGGTGTCGGCATCTGCGTCAGCGACGCCGATCTCGCCCTCGCTCAGTTGCACGACCAGCTGCCCATCATCGCGAGACACGACTCGCCCCACGCCGTGCCCGATGACCACCACCGGATCGTCCAAACCAAAGCTGTTGCTCACGCCGGGCATCGTAGCTTGCTGGCTCCGGCATCCGGTGGGAGATCAACCGAGGTCGACGCCGACATCAGGAACCGGTGCTAGCAAGCGGCGAATCGACCTCCTAGACTGCGTGAATGTTCTCGAGCAGCAGGCGTTTCACCCGGGTGTGTTGCGTCGCGCTCGCCTCAGCTGGGCTACTGGCCTGCGCAGCAGCGCAGCCCACCGGCCAGCCCATCGAAGTCGTCGGAGCACCCGAGGCCGCGCCCCAGGCTGCCGATCGCGAGCCAAGCCCCGTCGACTTCGACGCGGGCAAGCTGCTGGAGCTCACCGGTGGCCCTGCCCTGGGTTGTGAGGCGCGAGGAGTGGGGGATTGGGTGAGAGTGCGCTGCAGCGACCTGAGCTACCTGGGAGCGCCGCCGTGGCGCGCGAGCGTCGACGATGCTTCCTCCGGGATACAACCGAAGCTCAGCCAGCGCCTGGGGGACGTCCAGCTCAGCTGGCGTCACACCGAAGGCAGCACGCTGCACGCGTCGTTCATCTGGTTCCCCCACATCGTGCGTATGCGCTCGGAGTGGCCCAAGGGTAGCCCGCGCCCGCAGATCGTCGCGCGCTTCGTGAATGTGCCCACTCGCAGCGCGAAAGAAATCATCCACGCCGCCTGCGAGTGCCCTCCACGCCTCGGTCCAGATCTGCTGTTGAAGAGCGCGGGCTACAGCTGCGAGTCGCCGAGCCTCACCAGCGACGGCATCGACGCCTGGGAGCCCGAGTGTATGCGGCAGCTGGAGCTCGACTGCCAGGAGTTCAACGAGTGCCTGACCCACGAACCCTCAGGCGGCCGCCCCTGCGCTGACGACGAACACCCGACCGGCCTCGGCGCCTTCACCAGCTGCCACAAGAAGTGCGACGACACGCGGCGCTGCCCCTCGGGCTTCAGCTGCGAGGACGCCTACGAGCAAGCCCCGATGGGCGACCCTCCCGCCGAGCGCCCCTTCGCTTGTTTCCCCACGGATGATGCGCAGACCGAGTACCTACGAGCGCTGAACGCCTACCTGGAACAGCGCTCGGCCAGGTGAAGCTAGGCCGAGTGAAGCTAGGTCAGCTCCAGCACCACCCCCGAGCGCGCGTGAATGAACACCCGGCGCAGGTGCTCCGTGCGCGCGTAGGGATCCGGCAACAGGCTCCGCAGATCGCTGCACGTGAGCTCACCCCTCAGGTCGGGGTGGCTCTTCAACGCGTCCAGCACGCGCTCCGCCGCGGCCAGGTCCTGCGCTTGCACCACCGACCGCTCTCCGAGCTCGAAATCGGCGACGTACGCCTCGAGCCCAGCGCCCTCGCCGGGGACTTCGGCGAACAATGACGGCAGCTCAGTGCCGTAGAGCGGCGTCCCATCGGTGTGCTCGATCAGCACCGCTGGCGTCTTGCAGCGCCTGTCGAAGCCCGACGGATTGGCGATCTTGCCCGGCTGAGTCGGTGGCCTCCCGCGCGAGGTGCGCAGCGGCAGCTGCGCGACCTTGAAGCGCCCGGGCACGCTGGGCCTGGACAGCGTGTAGCTGCCGAGGATCCAGGCGTCTCCAGCGATCGTCACGCTCTTTTCCGCAAGGCTTTTTTCGATGCGGAGCGCGGTGATCTCCCCCTTGGAGGACACGAGCCAGGCGCCGCGATTCAGCGCCAGGGTGCTCCCGTCGGCGAGGCGAGTGAGCTGCACCGCGCCGGCCCACGGCGCCGGCCTGGTGTCCCAGGCCTTACCGGTATGAATCGCGAGCAAGCCTCCCTTTGAGGTCATCGGCGGCGCGTCAGCGCCGTACGCGAAGGAGAACAACGGATTGAAGTCGACCGGGGCCGAGAGCAGCGCCGCGTCGTACTCTCGCGGCGGCAACGTCCAGCGAGTGCTCGGAAACTCACGATGATCGCGCTGCCACGCGTCGGAGCTCCACTTCACCAGCGGCAAGTTCCCGTCTCCGCTCCGCGACTCCACCGCGCCCCAGGCGTAGAGCTCCTGAGGGTAGTCCCCGAAAAACGTCACCCGCGTTTGGAGCTTCGCCTGCTGCATGGCGCTGGTGTACCGACCCCACACCGCGCGCGGCCAGTACTGATCCGCCGGCTCCGCCCGACCATCGCGCACCAGCCACACCCGCTGTTTTGTTTCCTCCGGGAACCTGCACGGCTCCTCGCAGATCAGCGCCGCCCGCTTCAGGCCATAGGCTCGCCCCAGCGCCCCCCGAAACACTTCGTAGTCATACTTCCCGTTCGGGGGTGAGGAACGCTCCGGCGAGACCGAGCTGGCGCGGGGGACCGCCGTTGCAGCCGAAGGCTGCGGCGCCAGGGACGGCTCGGGTCGCGGTTGTGCTTCAGGGTGATCTTTCGAGCACCCCGCGCCGGCGAGTACGACCATCAGTACGACTCTGAATTGCGACTGCATCTGCTACGGCTCCGCGCGAAATTGCCCGAGTGTGCTTCAACGCGCCTCACCCCCACCCCCAGTCCCAATAGCAGCAAGAAAACTGCCCCAGCCGCAAGCTCGACGGAGGCGTCGGGAACCGTCGCTAGCAAGGGCTGGATCGAACTCCTAAGCTTTCGAGCATGTCCTCGATGAGCGAGCGTTTCGTGAGGTGTTGCATCGTGGCGGTGGCCCTCGCCCCCTGCCTCGGCGGCTGCGGTGACGAAGCGACCTGCCAGGCTTCATCCGCGGCGCCCGCGGTGTACGTGATCGACGCGGAAACGCTGGAGCCGATCTGCGACGGCGAGGTCGAGATCAAGGACGGCGACTACGACGAGACCATCACCTACAGCGGTGGTCCCGACTGCACGGGCCTCTACCTGCTCCCGGCGCGCCCTGGAACGTACACGACCTTCGTGTCTTCCCAGTCGGGTGACTACAACATCACGGCCACTCAGATCACCCTCGCCGAGGGCAGCTGCGGCGGGCTAGGACCGGAGAACGCCGGACCGCAAAACGGCTTGCCCGGCCAACCGAACGCCGTGACGGTCGCGCTGATGAAGTTCTGAGCACGCGCGCGTCGCGAACCAGCACCCCTCCAGGGCTGCAAAAGCGGCGCTGTTGCTTCCCGCCCAGGGGACCCCTACGCTCCGTCGATGGCACGCGAGTATTCGTTCTACGCTTTCTCTCGGGAAACCTGGCAAGGCCAATGTGGCGGATGCACCGAGGAGGACATCGCCGCGATTCAGAGCAAGCTCGCAGAGCTGGATGACTATCCGGGCAAGTTCACCACTGAAGAGCTCGCCGCGATTCTCCACGGCAACAGCCGCCCCAGCAACGACGACCCGGAGCCCAGCTGCGCGAGCTGGCTCGCGCTGGAGCTGCTCACGATCGGGCAGATCCCCGAGCCCAGCCCCAGCGCTTCGCGCTTCTGGTACGCGCTGAGTCAGCAGTTCGCCATCGACTCCGCGCCCAACGTGGACGGGATCGCCCTGACACCGAACAGTCAAGCCAAGCGCATCGGCCGCTACTTGCAGCGCGGGCGGCCGCTGTTCGGCGATGGCTTCCCCAGCCCCCATTTCGTCTACGGCTGGCTCGCGGCGGACGACCTGCAGGCGCTGCTCGAGATCACGGAGTCTGACGCATGGGATGCCTACTCAGCGCCCCATCGCTACAAGCCCAAAGCCAAGGTCAGCTTCGACCGCGAGCGCGGCGCAGCGATCGAGTGGCTGAGGAGCTGTGAAGCCGCCAGGCGCGACGTGTTCTTCAGTGCGGTGTCTTTCGGCGCGACCCCGCTCGCCTAGTCGGCGTCGATCACAAGCACCATCCGTAGCCAGCGAGCCAGCCAATCGTCCCGTGTTGGCCAGAGTAGCTTTGGGTGTCGCGCACGCTCGGATCACTCCGCAGCGTGCTGGTCTGGCTGAACGGCGTCCAGCGGTTGTTCAGGAAGGCACCCACGCTGAGCGACGAGCGGCGCCAGCGCCACAGCGCCTCGAGGCGCGCGCCCACCGCCCAGCCTATTTCCACATGGATCTGCTGTTCGACGGCGCGCCCGGCTTCGGGCTCGGCGGTGGCTAGCGGCAGCGTCAGAGAGACGGGCGTGCTGAGGCCCAGGGCAAACTCCCGGTCCTGCTCGGGCCGCCGATATAGCGGCAGCGCGAAGCGCGGCATCACGCCAACATCGACTCCATCGACTCGCGGCCCACCTCGTATCGCAATCACGCGCCCATAGCCGACGCGTGGCCCCAGGCTGAGCCCGGGACCGATCGGATGCTGGCTACCCACCACCGCGCCCCATGAGTCGCTCTGGTAACTCATCGAGTCTTCGCCCCGAGGGTTGTCCAGGTCCTGCGTACGCCGCACGTCGTAGGCGCTCCCGCGCTCCAGCGCAGCACCAGCCCAGAGCTCCCCGTAGACGACTGATTTCGCGCCCGAGTCCGCCGCGTGAGCGCACCCAGCGCAGGCGAGGGCAGCGCTCAAGGCCTTGAAGGCCTTCACGGATCCTCCCCTGGGCACGCAAGCTCTGGCAGCTCCCACTCGATTGGTTCCGCGGTGATACGCGGCGCGCTCTCGAGGACTAGCCGCTCGCCGACACGCTCCAGGTAGACGGTGTTGTCGTCGGGGTGACCGAACCCCTCATCCAGCCAGTACGCGTGGCTCCAGTACAGCAACGTGCTCGGCAACCCAGAGCTCTGCACCGCGGCGAGCTCACAGTCGTCTTGCTGGAGCTCCCCGCGATACAAGCCGATGTGGCCATCCGGAGGCAGCTCCACACAGGCCCGGAGCCGAAACGCCTCCGCTACAGGGACCTCGGAGCCACACGCGAACGGCGCACTCCAAATCCGTATGCGAATGGGGAACGCCGTGGCGTTGTATAGCGTGGCTCCACGCGACTTGTAGCCAGGGCACGCGCCCAGCAGCAACACGGCACCGAGCAACGCAGCGCTCCACCCTATTCGAACCAGCGCTCCTGACGCGAGTTGGCGCCGACTCAGCCCTTGGGTATCAACGCACATGGGGCGAGAGCAGGATCGGGACTTGGGGGTGAGAATGAGTCGCTACACGGCGTTCAGGTTGGCCTGCGTGGGAGGCACGCTGCTCGTCGCCATGGGCTGCGGTCGCGTGATCGAGCCCGGAGACGACGAGGTGATCGAGTCGGGGCTGTGCGATCCGAGTGAGGAGTGGCACGTCGTCGACAACCAGATCGACGAGCGCGGCGTCCAGTCGCTGCTCTGGCTCGGCGACGGTCCCATCGTCGCGACCCAGTTCAGCAGCCCGGGGGACAACCTCAGCGACCTCGAGCGCTACGACCGCGGCGGCGACGCGCTGTTCCGGAAAGGTATCGACTCCAGAGTGCGCCTGCTCGCGCCGACGAAGCAGGGCTTCCTGGCGGTGGGCCACCGCGACGGCAAGCCGCGCAGTGTGTCCATCGAGTCTCACGAGGGCACCGCCGACTTCACCTGGCGTGTGACCTTCCAGACAGACGAAGACGTGTGGCCCGCCGCCGTCTATGAGTTGGACGATGCGTTGCTGGTGATTGGCACTCAAGAGACATACTCCGGCGCGGACACGGACGTGGTGGTGTACGGCTTGAGCCCCAGAGGCGAGCCCCGCTTCGATCAGGTGTATGGGGAGGATCCACCCACCCTGGGTGAGTCGAGCGATGAGCGCGTGGTGGGCAGTTACGCGTTCGAAAATCACGCGGTGCTCGTGACTCAGACCTGGCTGAACGGCTCGGGTGGCCCACTCAAGGCGTTCGCCCTGAACGCCGCGGGCGAGACGCTGTGGGAGTACACGGACAGCTTCAAGTACGCGCGAGGCACCCACTGGGCGGTGGCGCCCACCAGCGATGGCGGTGCACTGATCACCGGGAGCCCTTCCACCGGAGGCGTCAGCACGGGTTCCGCACGGTTACTGCGCCTCAGCGCCGAGGGGCAAGCGCTCTGGGTCGAGACGCTCACCGATCCAGAGGTTGAAGACCCGGAGGTCATGGCGGCGGTGCAGCTGCCCGGCGGCGACTTCTTCCTCACCGGCTACGGCTGGGGCCCAACGGCGCACAGCTGGCGCATCGACTCCGACGGGCAGGTCCTAGGCGTGACCCGTCACGGCGCCGAACAGCTGGGCGGCGCCCCAGGCTTCTCCCGCGTGCTGGCGATGCCCGCCGGTGGTGTGCTGCTCGCCGCGGAGTCCCACGACTCGAACGGCAGCGCGCTCAGCCTGCTGCGCACCGACAGCGCCGGAGAAGCGCTGTGGCAGCATCGAGTGGAAGGCGCGGGCATCGGCTTTCTCAGCGATCTGATCGTCAGCCCCCAGGGCCAAGTGGTGCTCGCTGGGCGCTTCGCCGTGCAAGACTCCGAGGACGAGCGCCACGTGTTTCAGCTGAGCGATGCATGCCAGCTCGAGAGCGCGACAAGGTAGCTCCCTGCGGCGCATCCCCATATTTTTTCCCCACGGCAAGATTTGGTTGTAGCGCACGCGGCACCTGTACGGTGCGTCTCACCCCCGGGCCCCCCTATGCACTCGCACGTGAGTACCGTCGACTCCGAATCCGGCATGGCACCGAGCCGCCAGCCAACATGGGCTGAGCGACCTCAGCGCAGCGCCACCCAGATCGCCATCACCACGAGCAGGAGCAGGATGGATCCAAACGCCCACATCCACTGCGCGGTGTGAGCAGGTGCTGTCTGCGGCGGCAGTGCGCCGGCGGCAGTCACGGCGCTCGGCGACGTCAGAGGGCTCTCGGGGATTGGCTCTGCAGCGGCGGCTCGTCGGGCCTCGTGATCTCCGAGCTTGCGCACTTGACGGGCCAGCTCCATGGCCCGCTCGCGAGTGGGCGTCGTCCGATCGGCTCGCACCTCACTCCAGCGGGCCATCACCTCTTGCAGCTCGGATGGCAACTGAGGCAAGAGCTCCGACAAGTCGGTCACGCGTTGATCATCATCGTCATCCCAGAGGCTCAGCGCGGGGCCTCGGACGAGGGTCTGCGCAGGCATCCCGCGGCCGACGACTCGGACGGTCGCCTCGGGCGACGTCGCGGTCTCATCGAACTCTGCTGCCCAGGACGTCTGGACCCGCTGCGAGGCGTAGGGCACCAGCGCGACTGCCATTTTCCCCAGGGAAGGATAGCGGTGCGCCGGATCGGCAGCCATCGCCGTGAGCACGAGCTGCTCGAGAGGCGCAGGAAGATCGGGACGCCACAGCCTGGGTGAATCGAACGGCTCGTAGGCGACTGCGTGGAGCAGCTTCGCACCGGAGGCGTTCTGGCGCGGCACGCAACCCGTGAGCATCTCGTACAGAATCACCCCCAGCGAGTACTGGTCCGCCGCGAAACTCGCGTTCATCTCGCCCCGCGCTTGCTCCGGCGCCATGTAGTGTGGGGTTCCGATGGCGACCCCGGGCTTGGTCAGCCTGGACTGTTCCGTGAGGCAACGGGACACGCCAAAGTCGAGGATCTTCGGCGTAATTCGACCACCGGAACGTTCCACGAAGATGTTCGCCGGCTTCAAGTCGCGGTGCACCACGTCGTGCTGATGGATGGCCCGCACCCCCGCGATGATGGGCAACATCAGGTCCGCCACGGCGTCGAAGGTCATAACGCGCCCTGCCGGTAGCATGCTGTCCAGCGGCGCCCCTTCAAGAAACTCCATCACCAGGAACGGGACGCCCTGGAACTCCCCGACGTCGTACACATCCACGACGTTCGGATGCTTGATCAAAGACGCGTGTTTCCCTTCTCGTGTGAAGCGCTGGACAATCTCGGCGTGCTGCGCGACGTCTTGGCGCAACACCTTGAGCGCCACCCGCTTCTTCAGCGCGAGGTGTACGGCTTCGTAGACTTCAGCGAGCCCACCCACGCCGATGCGATCGACGATCGCGTACTTGCCAAGCGCTGTTCCCGCAGGGATCCATTGCTCGGCGTCCGGGCCCGAGTCCGCCACGATCGTCCCAATGGTCGAACGTCCTCCGCCGAGGGGGCGTCGCGTCGCACGATCATCGACCACTCGTAAACTAGGTTCAGCCACTGGTTCGCCCGCTTCTCCCGTCACTTGGGGCCACGGAACCTACGGCGTCAAGCTACGGGGCGAAACGCGAAGTTTGCGCGTTAATCGTACACTGGCCGGTTCTGGCTCTCACCCTACGCCAGATCGCCTCACCCGGTCGTTCCGCACGGCAAAAGCATGCCCTTGTTGAGCCTACCGAAGGGTATGCTGTCGCAGTTTTCGCGATCCCCCGCGGTAGGTCCGGTGACGTGTCTCGATTCGAAGCGGGGACACTACAGCTCGCCGCTCTCGATCAGGCTCCAGCCGTCGAGCGTCGCCTCGTCCTCGCGCTGGGGATCGAGATGCGCCACTCGCTCGTAGGTTACCCGCCAGGTCACCTTCGCCGCCTGGGTGCCCGGCGGCAGCGGGAACTCGACGATGCGGGGGACGAGGTGAACACGGTCGTCCTTCGCTTCACGTCGCCCCTGGGGCGTGTCCTCGAAATGCCGAGCTAGGAAGCGGTGGAGCTCAGAGCCATCGGCCAGCTTCACCGAGACGTTCAGGCGCCGGAACAGATCACCCGTGGGCACCGCGTGGGTCACGTTCTGGGGCGCGAGCTCGATGCGCACGAGCCGTGGCGTGGGGCGAGTCGCGCTGATCTTCAGCGCAGAAGCCACGTAGCGCGCGTCACGTCCACCAGCAAAGCGGTGACTGAAGTGTTTGGAGCCAGAGCTGCGCTGCATGTGACAGGACGCGCAGGTGCTGTCGCTGCTCGCTGCTCGATGCTCGCTCAGCGTCCGCTGCATCGGGAAATGGGACCGCTTGCCTTGAAACTCGAACTCATGGCAGCGCCCGCAGCCGGCCTCCCCATCCGTGCCCATGAATGCGTGAGGCGCGGTCCGCCCGAGGCCACTCGAGCGCGACTCGGCGGCTGTGCCTGGTGCCCGCTCCGTGTGGCACCCCGTACACGCCACGCCGAGCTCTCCCGCTGCGGCGCTGACCATGGTCTCGCCCCCAGGCGCCGAGCCCTGCCGCTCCCGCACGCTCTCCGGCGCGTGGCAGTCGGTGCAGAAGGCCTGGGCGCTCCTCGGCTCCCGCAACAATGCGTGCTGAAACTCCCGGCGGCTGAACGCCAGTTGATGCCCAGAGCCGCGCCACTCCCGAGCAATTTCCGCGTGGCACTCTTCGCAGCGCTGATTCTGTGCCACAGGTGGCAGGTCGCTGAGCCTCACCTGCGCTGCGCGCGACACACGCTGGTTCGCCCCGCCAAGCACCAGCAGCACGACCGCGGCGACTCCGCCGGCGCTCAGAGGAACCCATGAGCGCTTGATCCGCATGGATATCACCAGAGCGGGATCAGACTGCCAGACCATGGGTGAACGTAGACGCGCTCGATCTGCTCCTTGGAGACCTCGGGGTCCGATGTCAGCGCGTCGAGGTTCACGCACTTGAGCTCCCCCGCGAGGTCCTTTTGCTCCTGGACCCAGCCGAGCATGGCCTGCGCTGCGCTGTTGTCCTTGGCTCGGACCAGGTAGCGCTGCCCCGAGCTGAAGCTCACCTTGTACACCGGATAGGCCAGCGCCTGATCCGCGTGCTTCTGAAACAAGTCGCCCAGGCTGCTCGCCGAGGGCAAGTAGCCCTCGCTGGTGTGAACGTAGACGACCGGCGTCGTGCAGGCTTCGGTGTGCTCACCCGGCTCCGAGAGGGACAGGCTCGGGTCGGTGCCTCCCCCATCGGCGCCCGCGTCTGCCGCCTGGGGCTTCTTGAACACCATCGAGCGGCTCTCGGTGCGTTTCTCCAGCGCGGCCAGCTTGAAGCGTTCGGGGTGAGTCGGCTTCAGGAGGCTCGATGAAGACACCAGGTAGGCCACGCCACCCTGACTGACGATCGTCCCAGCAGGCTTGGTCGCCTTCAGCGGCTGAATCGCGCCATCCTTGCTGATCCGATGCACGCCGCTGCCAGTCGCCAAGGTGTCCCCATCCGCCAGCCGCCGCAGCTCCGCCTTGCCCACCCACGGCGCCAGCTTGCGCACCCACTCCTTCCCCTTGCGAATCCACAGGGAATTGGGCTCCGCCGCCATGGGCGGCCCGCCGCCACCGTAGATGAAGGTCGAGCGCGGGTCCTGCTTCGTGGGCAGAGAGAGCAACGCCTCGTCGTACTCGCGGGGCGAAACGGGCCGCTTGTACTGCTTGAGATCGTTCGATTCAGTACCGTCCACCCAGTACTTCACGAAGAACTTCACCGCAGGCAAATTGCCGTCACCGGTGCGCCCCTCACCCCATGCCCGTGCAAACAGCTGCTTCGGGTACTCCCCGCTGAAGCTGACTGAAGACGTCAAATGCTCCTTCTTCATCATCGAGGCGTATCCCGTCCAGGCGTTGGCCGGCCAGAGCTCCGGGGCTTCTCGCGCCTTGCCATTCTCGATGATCCACATCGGCGGTGGCGGATCCGCGGGGAAAGTACAGCCACCGCCACACACCAGGACCGCATCGCCCACGGCGAAGAAGTGACCGCTGACTCCCTGGACCTCCACGAAATCCGCCTCGGGATCTTCAGGCGTTGCGTGCTCCGCCGGCACCGCGCTCTGGGCGCTGATCGCCGTCCCTGCAGAAGCACTCGGGGCGGGCGCTGCCGACGGCTCCGGCTGCGGTGTGTCCACGTTCTCCTTCTTGGAGCACGCCACCAAGCTCAACCCCAACACGCTCAACGCTACGATCCGCATCGCCCCTCCGTCTTGAGTATGCATCGCTAGCTCTACTGGCCCGCGGCGGCAATCCACTCGCTCGGCGCCAGGCAGGGGCCGCACTTCCCTTCAACGCGCCTCACCCCAACCCGCTTCCGGAGAGCAGGATTTCTTCCAGTGCCACCGGTTACCATCCCGTTCACGATTGGACTCCCGCACCAGTCCGAGCGGCTCGACGCACTCACTCGCTCGAGTATCTTGCGGCGGCCATGTCCTCCACCGAAGACCAGCTCGCGGCCGCGTTCGCTCGTCAGCGCCCAACGATTCTCCGCCACTGCTACCGCATGCTCGGCAACTTCGCTGAAGCCGAGGAGCTCACTCAAGACGCCTTGGAGCGCGCGTGGACGGCGCGGGACACCTATCAGGGCACCGCACCGGTGCACCACTGGCTCATGCGCATCGCCACCAACGCGTGCCTGAACGCGCTCGCTCAGCGCAAGCGCCGCGCGCTGCCGCAGCTGGAGAGCGCCGCCACCCGGCAGTACGACTTCGGGCCAGGCGACGTCGAGCGCTGGCTCAGCCCGGCGCCCGACGCAGCATTGTTTCCCCGAGGCAATTTAGCGCACGGGCCTGAGCAGCTCACGGAAGCCAGGGAGACCGTCGCGCTCGCCTTCCTGGAGCTGCTCCAGCGGGTGCCGCCGAAGCAGCGCGCGGCGCTCTTGCTCAAGGACGTCATGGGCTGGACCGCCGACGAGATCGCCGAAACACTGGAGCTCAGCGTTTCCGCGGTGAACAGCGCCCTGCACCGCGCGCGGGAGCTGAGCCAGCGGCCAGCAGCTGGTA
>JAUILJ010000885.1 GCA_030433055.1 Polyangia bacterium | reverse complement strand
ATCCCCCCGAGCCAGCGGGCTGACATCGCGCCGGCTCGGTTCACCGAGTCAGCTCACGGGGTCAGTTCACGAGGGAGTACAGCAGCACCTGCCCATCCTGGAGCAGCGGCCCGGCGGCGCTCTGGAGCTCCTTCCAGGTCTTGAGTTCCTCCGGGGCGTCTTCAGGGACGGGCAGGAAGTGTTGCGTCAGCAAGTAGTCCTTCGACGTCGGCGAGTGGGCCCAGGCGCGCACCGCGAGGTACTTGATACCCGCTGCTCGCGCTTCCTCACGGATCTTATCCAGGATCGCGGAGCCCACGGGGTGCGCCTGATAGTCCGGGTGCACTGCCAGCTCTTCGATGTAGCCCACGCCAGGCTCTTCGTCGCGCCAGGCGCCGTAGCCAGCGACGTGATCGTCCGCTTCCGCGACGCGTACATTGTGCTTGCGGGGGAGCTGGGCGATGTCGCGCAGGGTCCGCGTGGGCAACGCCCCCTCGCTCACTCCACTGTGGTGGTGCTGAGCCTTGCTCAGTTGTTCGATCTCCAGCACGGGATCGAGGTGGATGTCTTGGAGTCCGACGACGCGGATCTTGGAAGGTGCAGGCGCTTCGTGCATGGCGCCAGTAAACCAGAGCGCGGCGTGGGGTGAAACCGCGAACCAGCGCGCCTCACCCCCAAACGCTCGGGGACGGCGAGAGCGCGAAATCCCTGCTACTTGATCCCGCGCAAGCCCTGCGTCATTCGAGTTCCATGCCGGGGGTGAGACGCAGAGCACAGGCGGTGAGGCCCAGCGTGACGCGGCGCACAGTGACGGCGCTGGGCGGCCTGGGCCTCGTCGGGTCGCTGCGGTTGACGCCAGGTGCCGTCCACGCAGAGCACGGCTGCGGCGATCTTGGAACTCTGGGCGCAGTGCTCAGCGTCCCCGGGGCGTTCCTGGCAAGCAGCGTGGCGTTGGCCAGCTCTGCGGGCCTGCTTGCCGCAGGGAACGAAGGCAGAGACGTCACCAGCGAAGGGCCAGCCCGCGCCAGCTCGAGGCCGCGGGCGTCGTCGAAGCTTGCGTTGGAGTCGGCTTTCTAAGCACAGTGCGCCCATGACCACCCTGGATGTCAGCTTCTGTCGGCGTCAGTTTCCGGCTCTCGACACCGACTGGGCGCTGCTCGACAACGCCGGGGGCAGCGTCACGCCTCGGCAGGTCACCGCTCGCGTGACTGAGCACCTGACGCGGCGCATGGTTCAGCTCGGCGCGAGCTACCCTCTGAGCGAAGAGTCCACACACTGCGTGATGCAGGGGCGTGAGGCAGTGGCGGCGCTGATCGGAGCCTCGCGTGATGAAGTCGTCCTGGGGGCTTCGACGACTCAGAATCTCGGCTTGCTGTCGCGCTCGCTGCGCTTGTCACCTGGAGACGAGATCGTGGTCACGAACCTGGATCACGAGTCGAACGTGGGTTGCTGGCGGAGGCTCGAAGCCAGCGGAGTGGTCGTGCGCGAGTGGTGCGCGAGCGGGGGCGCCGAAGATCCAGCCGGCGTGGAGCTGCGGCTCTCGGAGCTGGAGCCGCTCTTGAACTCGAAGACGCGCTGGGTCTGCTTCTCCCACTGCTCGAACCTGGTCGGTGGCGTGCACGACGTGGCCGCGCTGACTGAGCGCATCCACGCCGCGGGAGCCAAGGCGTGTGTCGATGGGGTGGCTTATGCTCCGCACCGGCTGATCGACGTGAAGGCCTGGAATGTCGATGCCTATGCCTTCAGTCTCTACAAGACCTACGGGCCGCACCTCGGAGCGCTGTATCTCAGGCGTGACGTCCAAGCAGAACTGGAACCGCAGAACCATTTCTTCATTGAAGACGAAGACCCGGCCTATCGATTCATGCCTGGCGGAGTGAGCCATGAGCTGGCGGTGGGGCTGCCCGGGATCCTCGAATACGTAGACGCCGTACACGCGCATCATTTCCCCGAGGCAGCTGAAGCGCCACTCGCCCAGCGCGTCGCAGCGGTGTTCGAGCTGTTCAGCGCTCACGAGGCCGCGCTCTGCACCAGGCTGCTGGATTTCCTGCATGAGCTGCCACGGGTGCGTGTGCTGGGACCCCCGCGGGGGGAGGACCCGCGGCGCGCGCCGACGATCTCGTTCTGGCGTCCTGGACGTCCCTCGAGCAGCGTGCCCCTCGCCCTGGACCAGCGACGGATCGCGATTCGCTGGGGCCACTTCTATGCCCACCGCCTGGTGAGCGCCCTGGGCCTGCACGGCATCGGGGGCGTCGTGCGGGCGAGCTTCGTTCACTACAACACCGTGGAAGAGGTCGAGCGCCTGGGGTCCGCGCTCAGTGAGGTTCTGCATGACTGACGTTCACCACGCCGAGCTGGGTCACCTGCTGAGTTTTGCTATTTCCGAGCGGCAACGGCTTCGCGAGCTCGCCGGGTCGCACGAGGAAGCACGCCGGGTGGAGCCGAAGCTGGCTCAGCGGCTCGGAGAGCTTGGTGCCTTTCACCTGCTGGTGCCCACGGCGCTCGGCGGCTCCGAGGCGCGACCGGCGGGCTTCGTCCGCCTGCTCGAGGAGCTGGGGCGCGGCGACTCTGCGACCGCCTCGGGCGTGATGACGGGCGCCACGACGGGGTTGCTCAGCGCCTACATGCCAGCCGAGGGCGCGGCGGAGATCTGGAGGGCGGGCACCATCACCGCAGGCGTGTTCGCGCCGCTTGGGCGCGCGACGCCGGTCGAGGGGGGATATCGGGTGAGCGGGCGCTGGCCCTTCGCCAGCGGGTGTGAGAACGCCAACTGGTGGATGGGTGGAGCCCGCTGTGAGGTGGATGGCGCAACGCAGCTGCTCAGCGTGTTTTTTCCTCCGGGAGATGGAATCCGTCACGACACCTGGTCCACGCTTGGGCTGAGGGGGACGGGCAGCCACGACATCGAGCTGCGAGACGCGTTCATCCCCGAGCGCCGCGTGGCTCGAGTACTGGGTGCGGAGCCCGGCTATTCCGGCGCGCTGTTCTGTTTTCCGCTGTTCGGTCTGCTCGCGGCTGGTGTCGCGGGCGTCGCCCTCGGGATCGGGCGAGCGGCGATTGACGACTTCAAGCACCACCTGGTGAACAAGCAGCTCCCCGGGGGACGTCGGGCTAGCAGCCAAGGCCACCTCCAGCTCGAGTTCGCGCGCGCCGAAGGGGAGCTAGAAGCCGGGCGCGCACTACTCTACCAAACGTGCGACCAACTATACTCCGAGGCGCTCAAGGGAGATTCCACGCGGCAAAATTGTCTGATCCCGGCGCGCAAGCGCGCGCTGCTGCGCCTCGCAGCCAACCAGGCCGTACGTGGAGCTGTGCGCGCAGTGGACTCGATTCACGAGGCCGCGGGAGGCGCCGCCGTGTATACCCGCTCGCCTTTCGAGAAGCACCTGCGGGACATCCACACCCTGACTCAGCACGTGATGGTTCAAGCCGGCACTCTGCGCCAAGTCGGGGCTGTTCTGCTGGATGAGCCCGTGGAAACGTCCCAGCTATAAGCCTAGTGGCAGCTATGGACTCAGGGAAAAGCTGGGGATTTTCCACGGTTTTTCCCCGAGCCGACAGGGGTGTAGTGGCGGAATTGTAGCGGGTTGTCGCGGTATGGTCAGTAGAGCTGACCTGTGTACAACGTCGA
>JAUILJ010000884.1 GCA_030433055.1 Polyangia bacterium | reverse complement strand
ATCACGTGGGTGTCCCCCTCCCGCAGCTTCGAGAATAGCTCCTGGTACAGCCGCTTGCCGAACCCCCCGCCGATGCTGGTCGGAGAGAGGTACACGCTGCTCTCCACCGAAAACCGGTAGGCGGAGCGCGCCTTCCAGGGCGCGGCATAGGCGTAGCCAACGATCTCCGAGGCGAGCTCCAGCACCAGCCACGGCAGGCCCTGCTCTTGCACCGAGGAAACGCGCTCCCACATCACGGCTTCGGACACTGGCTCCTCCTCGAAGGTGATCACCGTCTCCTTGACGTAGTGGTTGTAGATCTGGGCAAGCACCTTCGCGTCTTGAGGGGCGGCGTCACGGATCATCTGCGAGTGTCTCTAGCTGCGCACGCTACGTGGTGCGGAAATCAAGCCAAGGTTCTCAGGGTTGGGGGGTGAGACGCACCGCGCGAGTCTCTGGGGCTCACTGCGAGCAGCTCTGGTCGCTGCCAGAGACCACCCGTGCCACATGCAGGGTGGCGCTCCCTGGCGCATCGAACCAGCTCCAGACGACGTCTCCGTTTACATCCGCACGGAATGGATCGTCGCGCCGTCCCCACGCCACGCTTCCGCTGACGTCGATCGGCCCCTCCAGGAACGAACCGTCGGGAGCGACCAACCCAAGCTGGTACTTGTACGTCCCTCCCGGCTCCGCCCAACCCACCAGGTACTGTTCCTGGCTGCTGTCAGCAGGCTCGAAACGGGCGATGCTCGAGTCGGCTTCATCGATATTCGGAGTCGTCGTGAGCCACACCACCGCGCCAGGCGACATGTCCGACCCGATGGCGGAGAAGCCGATGTCTTGATTCATGCTGCTCGCGTCGTAGGACTGTTGCCCCGGGGTCGTTGGCGCCTGGTGGGAGTTCCATACGAGCTTGAAGCCATCGGGCGCGAGCGCTGCGCCTCCCAGCTCACCGGCCACGCTGCCATTGCAGCCCGCGTCGACGTCGAGCACCTTGCCCTTGTTGTGGTTCAAGTAGACTCCGCCCTTGGACTGAGTCGCGAAATCACCGCTGGTCCCCGGGTAACAGTCGGTGACACACACCGGCATGAACACGCTGGACGTGGAGTTGTAGCGCAGCAGGTTGCTCATCGAGTGGCTGCACCCCCAGCCCCAGCCCGTGCTCTCGGCACCACTGGAGGCGTCGACCCATTTCAGGGTGTCCCCTTCGTGTCCGGAGTCCGAGTGCACGTGATAGTAGGCACCGTACTTGCCGTCTCCGTACTCTAGGCGGCTCTCCCCGATCCCGAAGTCATCCGGCTTGTTGTCGCTGTTGCTGAGCTCGGTCGCGACGCCGCGCTCGCTACCGTCCGCGGCATAACGCTGGAGGAAGATGCGATCCCCCGCGTCGTCCCACAACAACACCGCGTACGCGCCGTCGGGCTCCACAGCGAGGCCGCGGCACTGCCGATCCTGGGCCAGATCCCGCGTGGTCACGAGCGATCCATCGCGCGCCACCTCGGCGACCTTCGCCGTACCGCCTTGAGTGGTGTAACAGACCAGCGTGCTGCAGTTTCCGCGGGGTACGGTAAACACCGGAGCGACATTGAGCGAGCCGCGCCCCCAGATCCGCCAGTTGCTCACCCCCGCCTGCACGCCTTCGGGGAGCGTCACGTCGTGAGTCTCGATGCGCTCATCGAGCTTCGCGCCGGGCCCTGCTCCACTGCCGCCGTTGCCCCCACCGCTGGCGCCGCCGTTGCTCGAGCCGCCGTTGCTCGAGCCGCCGTTGGTCGTGCCGCCGTTCGTCGCTCCACTCGAGCCGCCGTTCGCCGCTCCACTCGAGCCGCCGTTCGCGGACCCGCCGTTCTGACTGCCACCGACAGCGCCGCTGCCGCCGCTGCCAGACCCCGTGGAGCCCTCGTCGCCGCAGCCGACGAGCACGAGGAGCGCAGCGCAAGCCGCAGCAGAAGTGCGACGCCTGCCCCAAGCGAAAGAGTGCGGATTGAAGGACTTCGAGCGAGCCATCGGGCCTCCTTTGGGTAGCGACGTGCCGTGCCGCGCGCGCCAGGGCAGTGTAGCAGAGCCGGCTGCCCCACCGAGGGCGCGGTCGGACACCGCCTGTGATAAACCGGAGTCGAGGCATGCCTGGCACCCAAGTCATCGAAGCTCCCGAGGACGGAAGCGAACAACCGCACGGTAATCAAGCGCCAGCAGGGCAAGCGCCCGGGGAGCCGAATCCACCGCAGATCGAGCCTCCGCAGCCCTCACGGCTGGGCTACTGGATCAAGCTGTCGCTCGCCGCCCTGGGCGCCCTGATCGCCCTCGGAGTCCTGGCGGGTGTGTTGATGTGGGAACCCTATGCCCGCAAGCTGGTCGTCGCCAAGGCGCGCGAGCGCGGCGTCGAGATCGATCCAAAAGACGTCAGCGTACCGTTCAGTTTGGAGCGGGCTCGGCTCAAGCAGACACACTTCAAGTTGATCGGGGTCGACGGCATCGAAGGCACGATCGAGAACCTCGAAGTGGGCCTCGAGAAGCGGGAACCCACCTCCTTCGACCTGACCGGAGTGAACATCGAGGTCACGGGCTCCGCCACGCGCCTCGCCGTGGAGCTCTCCCAGTGGACCGCCGAACATCCCCAGAACTACGCGGTACCCATGCGAGCCGGCGGAGTGAACGTGAGCTGGCGCGTGGACGAGGGCGCCGAGCCCTGGCTCGAGGTCAGCGGCGGGGCCGTGGTGCCGATCCCCACGGGAGCAGCTTTCTCCGTGGAAAACGCGAAGGTGGCAGGGCTCGAGACCGGAAAGATCGGCGCCTCCTGGACTGGCGAGACGGCCAGCGTGAACATGGCCTTCGGCGCTGAAGGCGCCAAGCAGTCCCCTGTAAAGCTCAAGGTCGTGCACACCCCAGGTAAGGAGAGCGGCGCGTACTCTCCTTACGCGGAGCTTCATATCGCGAAGCTCCCGCTCGATCGCTTCAAGGGCCCGCTGGCGATGCCCATTCCGACCAAGGACGTGTTCCTGGAGCTCGACACTCGCATCAACTTCGAGTCGGAGGTCATGGGGGGCCCGATCAGCGGCAACGTGAAGGCGTCCCTGATTGGTTATCTCCCCCCCAAACCTCCAGAGCTCGACGGCTATGTCTTCGGCGATCGCACGGTGTTCGAGACCAAGTTCGCCAGCGACGGCGAACGCAAGGTCCTTACCCTCACGGAAACCAAGGTGACCGCAGGCGCCTTCAAGCTCGCTGGTAGCGGCGAGGTCAAGCGGGAGGAAGACCACGCGACCATCCTGATGAAGTTGATCGGGAACCTGCCCTGCGCTGATCTCGCCGCCGCGGCGGTGCAGAAGGAACTGGCGGGGCTAGGGCAGCTCGGAAAGCTCGCTGGAAGGGTGACCAGACAGGTCCTCAAGGGCAGCGTTGGCGTGACCGTGGCGGTCGAAGCAGACAGCCGCAAGCTCGAAGACGCGAAGGTCGCGAAGATCATCGGCATCGGATGCGGGCTGAAGCCCCTCACGTTCCCCAACCTGGCGGACTTCCCTGAACTGGGTGACATTCCCCTGCCGCCAGGCCTGCCCAAGGACCTCCCCAAGGGGCTACCCACCGCGCTGCCTGCACCGTCGAGCTTGCCGCCCCTCCCCTCTTCACTGCCGCAGA
>JAUILJ010000027.1 GCA_030433055.1 Polyangia bacterium | reverse complement strand
CCATCACGCCCAGCGAGTAGATGTCGCTCCGCTGATCCAGCTCCTTGCCCGTGAACTGCTCGGGGCTCATGTACGGGGGAGTGCCGAGCACCATGCCCTGCTGAGTGAGCTTCGCTTCCTTCTGGGCGTCTGCCGACTCGCTCCGCGCGGCAATGCCGAAGTCGAGGACCTTGACGAAGTCCTTCTCCCCTGCCCGGGTGGTGAGGATCACGTTCTCAGGCTTGAGATCGCGATGGATGACGCCCTGCTTGTGCGCCTCATCGAGGGCACCGCAGATCTGCTTCATCACCTTCAGCACACGCTCGGGGGGCATCGGGCCCTCTTCCACGATCTTGTCCAGCGGCGAGCCGGAGACGAACTCCATCGCGATGTACAAGGTGCCGTCGGGCATCGCCCCGAAGTCGTAGAACTTGATGGTGTTGGGGTGCTCCAGCTGAGCCACCGTCCCACACTCCCGGTGGAAGCGTGCCAGCACGGATGGATCCTTGCTGAGGTGCGCGTGCAAGGTCTTCACGGCGACCTTGCGCACCGTGGACCCCATTTGCTGCTCACCCAGATAGACGATGCCCATCCCGCCTTCACCAAGCACGCTGGTGATGCGGTAACGGCCCCCGACGACCTGCCCGACCATCGGGTCGTCACCGTCGTCGTGCTGGGCCGGGAGGATGGCCCCACAACCCGCGCAAAACCGCGCACCGTCTATGTTTTCGTGGTCGCACGCCTCGCACTTCATGGCGCGCGTAGCGTTGCACGGTTGGTGGTCAAATGGCCACTGTTCCGAGGCTCGGACTCCAGCAGCACTAAAAACTCGCGGGTCTTGGCGTTCACGGGGCTTGAGACGCTGATACGCACGAAACCCCTATGGGGTCTTCTTCCCCTTGGTGCTCGCGCTGGCGGGCGCCGCGTCAGGAGCTGCAGCGGCCGGGTCAGGAGCTGCAGCGGCTGCGTCAGGAGCCTTCCCCCCGTCCAGACCTGCGTCCGCAGCGGCTGGGGTGACCTTGCCGGACTGCCTTCCTTCAGTCTTGGGCTGGGGTTCGACGGAAGCCTTCACCGGCGGAAGGGGTGAATCCGGCGGCCAGGGCAGGGCACGCTGGGATCCGGTCGCACGATCGATCAACACGGCGCGGGTGGCGCGGGGACTCGCGGGCACGCGGACGGCCACGCTCACATCTGCGCCCGCCGCCAGGCTGGGAGGCTCGTGCAACGGCTTGCGTGGGCCGCTCGGCGGATCTTCTGCCGCCAGCATCGGAAAGTCGAAGCGCACGCGGTCCACCAGCTCGCGTCCGATCCAGAGCTCGATGGCAAAGCGACCCATGCGCCGCTCGGTGACCACTGGCTTGGGGAAGATCAACTTGCGCACGCGTTCGACGGACACTTCGCGATCGGCGTAGCGCAACGTGTACTCCCACTGGTCCTTGAGGCTCAGCGGCTCCGGGTCGGGCGCGGTTTCACTCGGCACCTCAGCCTGCGCCGCGTCGGCCCCGGCATCCAGCATCAGCTCGACGGACTTGGGATCTCCAGTGCCCTCCGCGACGTGGTGATCGATGGTCAGCCCGGGTGCCTCGACCTGATCATCCACGCTGCGCGTTCCGGGCCGCGCCGAACACGCCACTACCAGGGCCAGCGCGGTGAGCGCTGCAACGGATCCTCGAAGCCACGGCACGGCGAGTCCGTGTCACGCTCTCGGCAGCGCGTCCAGCAAGCGTCGACAGAATCCGTCCTTCGGCTCAATCACAGGCGCCGCAGATCTTGTTCCACGTGCCCTTGTTGCACACCCTCACCCCATTCCCGCCCTGGGGACATCGACACGACACCTCCTGGCCGTCCCGGCACTCCGCCGCACACTTGCACGCCGACCAGCCAACAGCAGCGTTGCAGTACTGCGTCCCGCGAGCACCATTGGAACAAGTGCACATCACGTAGGTTCTATCGGGGTAGCACTTCGGGCTTGGCTTGGCCTCCACCCTGGGAGCGGCCTCGGCTGCCCCATCCACGACTTCGAGCCTGACGCGTTGCAGGACCCTCGTGAAGTGAGCCGGGTACGTGTCGTGGAGCCGAACCTCGAGGCTGCCCGTAGCCTCCGGAGTCACCCTCATGCTGCTCGCGCCCGTAGGCACGAACTGCCTATCCTCGAACTTGGTGTCTGGTTGCCCGGAGGAAACAATCGTGATCCAGTACCTCCCGGAAGCAGGCTGAACCGGCGTACTGAAGGTCAGCGTAACGCTCTCGCCCTTCTTGATGCTGGTGCTGCTGAGGGTGAAACTGGGCGCTGGCCCGCTGGGAGCGGCGGGCGGTGGCGCTCCGACGCCCGCAGGTTGCGCAGGCAGTGGAGGTTCGGCCGCCCCAGGATTTCCGCCTGAATCATGGTTCTTGCAGGCCAACAGAGCCAGCAGCAACAGCGCCGCCAGCACGCCAACGAGTCTAGCCCCTGCACCCATGATCTCATCCTAGCGAAACGCTAGAGGGGTTCAGCTGCTATATTCCAAATACGATGTCGTTGCGTGCGCGCACCCTCGCAGTGCTTGTGACTCGATCGGTACCTTTGACCGAAGTCATCGCGCCCCCCCTGCGTCCCCTGGGTCAAACAACCCGGCCCATTCTGCTGACCTGTGTCCTGATGATCGGCTGCGGCTCCAGCTCACGCCCCGCGCCGATTGATGACAGCGGGGGGAGCGCCGGAGAACCTGCAAGCGGAGGCAGCGCAGGCAGCGCAGGCACTCCGAGCGGTGGCAGCGGAAACACCGGCGGCAGCTCGGGCGGTAGCAGCTCGGGCGGCGCCAGTGGAGCGGCAGGTGGGAGCGGTGGCGTCGCGCCGCTCGAGGTCTTCGAGCCCGGCCGAGTCTATGTGCAGGGCAAGAACGTCCAAGGAGACTGCCACACCTGGATCGCCGCGCTGCCAGAGGCACCGAGCGACTTCGAGGGTTCGTTTCCTTGCGATAACGATCAGCTTCAGATCCGTTCCAGTGACGGTGCGCTGGCGTACCGCGTCGGCCCGAATGACTACCGGATCTGGGAGACGGACTTCGTCTCGAGTGGCTTCCCCCCGAATCCCGAAACCAACGACATCCCGCTACCTGCTCCCGAGGGCTGCGACGTGGTCGACCAGTGGTTTCAGGAGGGCAGCGCAGAGCGCGTCATTCAGTGTGAAGACGGCAGGTTCCTGAGCAGCTCGGGCGAGCTGGATCTCCAGGGAGACTCGTTGCTCGCCGTGGGCAAAGATGGCGTGCTGCTCAGCGCGAGCGACACCGCGTTCACCCTACGCAAGTCAACGGCGACGACCCCGGTGGAGCTCGGGAGCCTGAGCCTCAACCCCGCGCAGGTCAGCCACGCCCGAGCCTTTGGCGATGGCTTCCTGCTGCTCAGGCTACCCAGCAGCGACGTCCCCGACCCTGCCCTGCGCATTGCACCCGATGGATCCATCGCTCAGCTCGCTGCTTACCCCACGGCAACGGGTACAACGGTCCTGCAGAGCTGCCTCCTGGAGCCAGACGGCGCCGCCGTCTGTCTGGGCTTGCATGACGCCACCGCGGCGGTCTTGCGCTTCGATCCTCAGGGCGCCGGCGAGGTCGTATACCGAGAGGCCGACGGGCTGTTCCTGGAAGGCGGTCGGCTCTTCACCGGGCCATAGCTGCGCACGAGCTACGTTTCGCTCAGTGGGGCGCCACCCAGGGCGCTCCACCACTCCACCAGGGTTTGGGGGGGAGGGCAGGCTACCTGCCAGGTGCCTCCCGCATGCGTCACGCTGACGTTTCGCGCGTGCAGCCCGACGCGGGAAAACTCGAGCACATTGCCCCCCGGCAACGTCACCGCAGCCACCCCACCGTACAGGCCATCGCCGAGCAGCGCCGCTCCGGCGTGGGCGCAGTGCACCCGGATCTGATGGGTGCGGCCGGTCTCGAGTCGCAGCTCGAGCCACACGGGCCGCAGCACGACCTGCTCGCGCCCGCGCCGCGCGGATAATGGCGCGGCGCTCTCGGGCAAGCTGGCGAACGAGCGATAGTGAGTCACCGCTGCCTTCGCGCCACGCCCTCCCACACGGCGTCTGCCTCGCTCGCCCAGGCCAATCGGGGCACGCCAGGTGCCGCTCTGAGGCTGCGGCGCCGCCTGAGCCAGGCCCACGTAGTGTCGCTCGATGGCTCCGCGGGCTCCAAGCTCCGCAGCCAAGCGCTGTGAGGCCTCGTCGCCTGCCAGGAGCATCACGCCGCTGACCTGCGAATCCAAGCGACTCACCGCGTGCAGGCGCCTGCCGAGCGTCACCTCCAGGCGCGCAACCAGCGAATCCCGCGCACGCTGATCGGGCTCCGCCGGCAGCCCGCTCGGCTTGTACACGGCGAGCAGGCCCCAGCGCTCGTCGAGCACACGGGGCGCCTCTTCCGTATTGTCTGCGCGCGCGCCCAGCTCAACTCGTTGCCCCGCGGTAATTACTGAACCCAGGTCCGCGGAGTAGCCCAGGCGCCGGCCATCCAGGAACACCCGTCCTGCACCCAGCGCCCGCGCGAGCGCCTCGCCGCACCCGGCCTCGTCAGCTGACGCGAGCTCCCCAGCCGCGACGAGCAGCTCCGCCAAGGCGTGGCCCAAGCGGGTGCCGTCCGTCGCCGTGAGGCCGCGCCGCGCCATCAAGCCTCGAGGCGTTCGACGACGCCGCGTGCGCCATCCACCCGGAGCAGCTCGCCGTCTTGCAGCGTGGCGAATGCGTCCCGCACTCCAACCACACACGGCACGTCCAGCTCTCGCGCCGCGAGGGTCAGATGACTCAACGGCCCGCCGATCTCGACGACCAGCGCGCCCGCCAAGAGCAGGTCCGGCACCAAGCCCAGGTCGGCGGCACGCGCCACCAAGATGTCGCCGCGCTCGAGCGTACTCTGGGCGTCGCGCAGCGTGTGCATCAGGCGAGCCTTACCCGTAGCCACCCCAGCGCCACCCGGCAAGCCACGCAACACCGTGCGGGAGGCGGGGGGCACGGCCTGCAGCGGGGGACCGCCCACGAAGAGCCGGGGCGGATCCGGCCGTGCCAGCTGGCCAGCGTGCTCAGCCTGACGCAGCGCCGCGATCGGCCCAAGGTCTGCCCGCACGCTGGCCAGCGCCGCCCTCAGCTCGGCATATGTGAGATAGAAAGCTCCATCCGCAGGGAAACGAGGATCCAGGCGCACCAGGCGGCGCCCCGCATCCTGCACCACGATGCGCAACATGCTCGCGGTGCGCGCCAGCCACACGCGCGCGCGCTCGCGCAGCTTGGCAAAGCGCCGATAGCGAGCGATCAGGCTCCTCACGGCGACGCGCTCCACGTAGGGCAGGCGATCTTCGACTCTCTCCAGCTCGGCATCGGCGCGCGCGCGCACCGCCTGAAGCCGCTGGTCGACGCTGCGCGACTGGTCCGCCGGCGGTAGGCGCAAAAGGAGCTGCACCAACACGTCGGGCTGCTCTCGCCAGCGCGGCGCCGCGAGCTCCGCCTCGAAGCGACCGCGGTCACCCAGCTCCAGCAAGAGCTCCTTGAGGCTGGCCGCCAGCGCAGGATCACTTCCGTCGGGATCCAGTGGACCATCGACCGGCAAGCCCTCTCGCGCACGCAGTACCGCACTTGCCGGGCCAAGCGTGTCTAACCCCCCACCCCCCGAAGTGAGCGCTTGGACGATTGACTCCGCCTGCGCCGGCCAGCTCCGCGCGAGGACGGTCTTGAGCGCGACGTAGGACATCAAGGTCGCGGAAGCGCAGCTCAGCAACAGCTCGCTGGTGCGACGAAAGAAGTCGTGGGTCTCGGCCAGGGTCGTCTTGAGCGCATCGTCGGGCAAGATCGCGAGATCCATCTCGATCAACCAGCGCCGTTGTTGCTCAGCTTGCTCCTCGAAGCGCTTCACGCTCTCGGCCAGCCGGCGCTGCTCGCTCACCAACTTGGCGAGCACGATCGGCACACGCACGAAGCTCGGCGAGCTCCCGGTGTCTGGCGCCAACACCTCACGCTCCGCGGTTCCCATGATCTCCAGCAGGCTGGGCGTGTGCAGTGCGGGCAGCTGGGTCGCCACTTCGAAGAACACCGACACGTTGAAGTAGACCCGCCCGTCGATGCGCGCCACTAGGCTCTGCCCCCGCGGAGCCTTGAGGCCTGCCTCACGGAAACTATGCGCGAAGCCTTGTTGAATCGCGGCGGCCGCGACCGACCAGGTCAGGGGAGTAGGGACGCCGGGGAGCACCTCACCAAGACTCGCCAGCGACCAAACCGTTCCGGGCTCACCACCGTCGATCTGCGCAAGTCGTGTGGCCTCACCGGCGTCCCATACCACCGGGCCGGCATCCCCAAGCAGGAAGCCCACGCTCTTGGCTTCGGCGTCGCGAGCGATAATCGTCGCCAGCTCGGCGAGCTGACTCACAGCCAACTGAGAGAGCTCCGAGTCAGCGTCACCCGCTGGCGCAGAGCGCGCCAAAACATTTCCGTACGGATCGAACCTGAGCACCCGCGCCGGGCGCACTCCTTCGAGCGGGGGCGGCTTCCAGCCCGACCAGTAGCGGACGACCCGAGTGTCGGTTTGCACCGCGCCGTCGCCCTCGGCCAGGTTCAGCGCTACGCGGGCCGACTCACGGGTCAAGAGCGACCCGGTGACACTGGCACTTGGCAGCACCTGAATGACGACGGGCATGCCAAGGTCGCGGACCTTCTGCGAGTGCAAGAACATCAGCGCAGCCTCGAAGCCGCACATCGCCCAGACCCGCCGAATAGCGTCCGCCAAAGCAGTCGGAGACGCGATGCCCATGCGAGTGTCCAACAGGCCCGCGTGGGCCGCGATGACTCGGGGTACCGTCGGGCTGCTGCTCACGCTGATGCGTTGAGCCGCGTGCTGGCCGTGAGCCTCCCAGAACTCCGCCAGATCCGCAGCCAGCTGCAGGGGAAACGGAGCGCGCAGCAAACGTCGACTGGCGCGCGCAGCACGCTCGAGACCGCGCGGTCGATCGATCAACCGCAGCAGTGACGCCGGATCGTGCCCCGACGGCAGCTCCTCCTCGACGATTTGATGGAACACCTCGCTGGGCAGCACCCAGGTGGGTACGAGCTCCACCTGTCGCTGTTGGCAGCGCAACAGCTCCTCGACCCGGGAGCCTACGTCTTCGCGCTTCGCCCCACCCAGCTCGTCCAGCGGAGTCAGCCGCGTGGGACGACGGCTTCGAGAGAGTGTCCGCGCGCGCGCCATGGGTCCCGAGATAGCAGGGAGTCGGCGCGCCCGGAACCTTCGCCCGCAGGGTCGTCAGCCAGCAGCGGTCCTTCAGCCTGCCGAGCCGGGCGCCACACCGGTCGCGCGACGCACCAGCTCGACCAAAACCGGATCGGTCTCGAGCTCCTGACGCAGGCTCTGACGCACGAAGTCCAGCTGATCCGCTGGGAGCTTGCCCTCGAGGTGGCTCACGGCTTCCTCGACTCGCGTGTCCAGGTACTGATCGAGGCTGATCTCTCCCGCCTCGAGGCGCCCCAGCGCTTCACTGGCCTGGGTGCTGCCAACTTTCGAGGAAGCTGCCGGCCCATCGACCTCGAACTCCTTCCCACCAGGGCCTTTCGGCCCTTTCGGACCTCCCGGCCCGCCGACTCCGCCGGGCGGTAGGCCGCCCCCTCCGATTCCGTCGATGCCCATTGCTGCGCCCCTTAGCGGATGTTCCCGATCGCGTTCTTGACCGTGTCATGACGCGCCTTGAGCACGTTGGACATGGCTGAGTAGGCCCGAGACTCGGCGGAGATGCGAGCCTGCAGACCCAGGTAGTACAAGTTCTGTTCTGCCTGTTGGTCAAGCGCGCTTTCGATCTGTGTGTGCTCGTCCGGAGTCCCGCCGCTCCCCGCCGTCCCGCTGGAGCCTTCTGCGGAGGTCGCAGCACCCGCACCCGGGTGGGCTGGGGTCGAGCGGACGGCGGCTGCGAGGATCGGTCCCCCAGGCAGGTGACGGAGCGTTCCTTCGGCTCCGCTCACCACGGCGCCAGCGCCCGCCTCCATCATGGCTTTGAATGGACGGGCGGGCGGCGGCGTGGTGCGAGCTGCAGCAGCTGAGGACGTAACGTTGGGGCGTGGCCCCGAATCGATGCGAGTGGTCATGAGTTCTTCGACCTCCTGTTCAGGCTGGCTCGGGTTTCGTCCGCCTTCCCTCCTGGTTGCGGAAAAACTCATGATGGCCCGTCTGAGGCGCTGGGAGCCCGGGACACTCATGCAAGAAGCCCGTGGATCCGCACAAACCGCATCCTGACCAGACCCCCGCCAGTGAGTCGGCTGCTCCTGCGCTCTCGCATCCGCGCCGGGATGGGGCGTTTGACCTCACCTCCGGCTTCCCCCTCGTAGGCCGTAGCCCGTCGCGAGGCCTGTCCGCGAGGCTGTGAGCGTGGCTAGCGGAGCCTGGAGCGGGAGGACAGCGCTCGCGGAGCCCAGGGCTTCGGAGCGCTCGCCGGCGGACGCTTCCAGAGGCGGAGCGGCTCACGTCGAGGCAAGACTTGAGCGTGGTGGCCATCCAGGATGATGGGGGCGAGCACCACGTCGTCTACCACGGCGTCGACGCTTGCCTTGATCGTCAACAGCGCCGAGTCATACGCCTTCGCTCCGCTCAGGCCTCCCGCATACTCACACCAGCCGCTCCCGTCGGGCTGACTCGAGACCGCACGGATATCAAAGACGTCTTGAACGTTCGCGCTCAGGTGGACCGCGGTCACGTTGCCGCTGACCGCCTCGCAGGCGCCGTCCACCCGAGCGAAGAACGCTGCCCTCAGCTCCGCGTCCTCGAGCACCGGCTGGGTGCTGAGTGACGTATTCGCCTTGATCTTCGCGCACAGAATCCCGGAGCGACAGCGGCCACCGGAAGCAAATGTGGAGAGGGGCGTCCCCTGTGCATCGAACCAGGTGTTGGTCTGAACGGAGAGCTCGAAGTCGCCGTCCAGCACGAAATTGTCGACGCTGACGTTGCCCCACGGATTACGCACTTCGACGCTACGCTTTGCTGTAGCCGTACCACCCGCGCCGCCAGCGCCCCCGGTGGCCTGCCCGCTGCTACCACCGGCTGGAGCACCTCCACCACCCGCGCTGCCGCCAGCACCACCCAGGGCGGAGCTTGCCGCTTCATCTGAGCCACACCCCGCGACCCAGAGGGCTGCCGCGAGGGCCAACCAGCGCCGGCTGCTCACTGGCTCACCTCACAGTCGGTGCACGTGCGCAGCCAAGTCAGCGCGCGCTCGTACGCAGTGTCGACTCCTGCGATCAGGTCGGACTGCAGCGGTACGACGTACTCGTCCGGTTCGACTCCGCTGGCGACGAGTGTGTTTCCCTGGGGTGTGAATGTCTCCGCGTAACCGAACCAAAGATTGAAGAAGCCGTTGATGGATAGCTCCTGATACGAAGAGAACGCGCCGTCGGAGCGCGTGCCAAAGCTGCGGATGTTGGGCAAGCCACGCATGCCATAAGCGAAGAAGTCGCTAGCGCTTACGTCCCTTGACACCAGCACCGCGGCCTTGAGTCCGGGTTTGGGGCTGGGCGAGCCGACGCTGAACGGGTTGATGCTCTTCCACGTCTGGAAGATCTCGAGCCTGGTGCTCTGGTCCAGGAAGCGCCAAGCGAAAAGCTGAGGTCCAACGGTCACACTCAGCACCTCACTCGGCCGGAAGGGTTCTGAGATCGTTCCTGCGATCCGGAAAGAACCTCCGCCTCCGAGTCGATGATCGAGGATCACCGAGCGCGCCTGGTCACGGATGGTTTGCACTGCCGCATCGAACTCACCAGGACGGGACCCCGGCAGTTCGTTGAACAACATGCCGTAGATGCCTTCGTTCGCGTCACTACCCTCCACCAGATCGAGATACACGTCTCGCGTGGTGCGATGGGTATCCGGATCTGGGTTCTGCGCTGATGAGTGGAACGCCGGCCGGTGGTCGCATAGTGGCGCTTCGAAGGTGCGGGTCGTCGCTAGTGCAGAAACCTGGATCGTTTCCTCGGGGCTACAACCCGTGCCGGTACAGCGGACACGAGCGATGGTCGACGCGTAGTTCGCGATGGCGAGCGGGAGCTGGTCCAGGCTCGCCGCAAAGGCGCCGGAGTCGCTGCTCCCGACTTGCGGCAGCAGCTCACTCAAGCTCTCCACGAAGGCGATCGGGTGCATGCCATTGACGGCCACCAACCGATCCCCGGAGCGCCACTCGGTGGCGCTGGGCAAACCGTGGGACACCAACACGTCGGGATAGTCAGGATCCGAAGGCGCCTGACTCTGGGACAGGTCACCCACGCCTTCAACGAAGCAAGCGGGCAAGGTCACGAGCGGGTAGAAACCGACGTTGGCATAGGTGTGTGAATCGTGCAGCGTGTTCCAAGCCTTGATCAGATGCTGCCAGTAGCGAACCGGCTCAGTCTCTTGCTCCATGTCGACGAGCTCTTGCTGGGCGGCTGCCAGGTGCGTGCGGGTGGCGAGTCCTCCAAAGAAGTGCTGAAGGCGAGTCGCCAGGTAACCTGGGAGTTCACGCCTCGACTGCGCCGGTACTGGTGGAAAAGCGGCGACGCGACAGCGCCCGCCAGCGCACACTTCGCCCACGCCACAGGGGCTGTCGTCAGGGCTCTGGCAGCTCGCCTGGGGAGCGAAGCTCCCGGCGGGGACGAGCTCCAGTGCATCGACTTCGAAGTCTTTTCCACGCGGCTCTACGATGAAGCGCGCGACGCCCAGGGTAGCCGCGTCATAAGAGAATGGCTGGGACTCCAGTTCGTACCAGCCGTCACTCGTTACCCGCCCAGTGGGAAACAGCACCGGAAGGTTCGAGGGAGCGACTTCGGAGCCCGGTGCGTGCGAGAGCCCCAGATACACGTGCTCGTGTGGCCCCCTGGCGAACGCACGGGCCACGGCGCGACCTTTCCCGCTGAGCGTTAGGTCGATCACCAGAGCGCCGGAGAGCCTGGCGAAGGCGCTCCCTTCGAGCGCGTCTCCCTCGACTCGAGTGGCTCCCTCGGGTACCTGGTGCTCGAATCCTTCTCGATACAGCGCGGCCTCGTCGAACGCGAACTCTCCAGATGCGTCGAACTCGCCGGCGGCGGCACTGGGTGCCCACGCCAGGATCGCACTCGCGAGACCACAGGGCAGCGCGGATGCTCTGCACCAGCAACGTGCATTGTCTAACACCCTCATGAGAAGAGTGTCCGCGGACCGGTCTGCCGGTTTCAACGTAACAATACTAACGCGATTGATTCGGCCGCGTTCCCGGGGAGTGAGTCAAGCACGCGGCACCTCGGCCCCCAGGGCGACCAGCTCCGACAGCTGATCGATGTCCTCGAGTACCCCTGCGTCCTCAACTTCCACACAAAGCGCGTGGGCGTCGAAGAGCGGCCTCGGATCGGATCCCGGGGGCAACGCAATCAACTCCGGGAACAACCGCGAGTCGAGCACATACGGATGACCGCCACGGCCGCCGCAACGCGGCCGCACCACACCTGCCCGAGTCGCCCGCCAGCGCTCCAGCAAGGCCCGCAGCGTCGCAGACTGAACCCGAGGGTGATCCACCAGCGCCACCGCGACGGCGTCGTAGCTGGCAATCTGGGGCGCCCGGAGCGCTACCACGAGAGAGCCGGACATCCCGCGCTCCGGCTCGGGATTCTGCAAGCACATGACCCCTCCTTTGATTGCCGCACGGATGCGTTCTCCGTATGGCTCAGCGGTGACCACGACCACCTCACTGCAGCCAGCTTCCAGCAAGAGTCCACACGCGAGGTCGAGGAACGTGCGCCCGGCGAGGGTCGCTAACGCCTTGGGAAGGCCCACGCGGCGTGACGCTCCGGCAGCCAGCACGACACCTGCGACCCGCGAGCTCATCACGGCCGCACGCCCCGCGACGCAAACACGCCCCACGGCGCAAACGCGCCCCACTTGTGACTCCGAACCGGTAGACCCATAGCGCACCGGTGGTTTACCGTGCCTGACGAGTGCGAACCAGCGGAGACGCGCCAGTGAGTTTCAACGACGACCCAAGCTTCATCAAGCTCGACCCAAAGGTTGACCGCCGTGGCTTCCTCGCCGGGGCAGGAGCGCTGCTCTTCGCCGTAGCGCTGGAAGACGGCGCGCTGGCCGCGGGCGCGTTACCTAAGGGAAACACCGACGCACTGTTGTTCGTGGGCGTTCAGCCCAACGGCAGCGTGGTACTCACCTGCCATCGCTCGGAGATGGGTCAGCAGACATGGACGGCGATGGCCCAGATCCTCGCGAACGACCTGGACGCAGATTGGGACCGGGTTCAGATCGTGCAAGCCGAGGGGCACCCCAAGTACGGCAATCAGAACACCGACGGTTCCCGCTCGGTGCGCCTCAACTTCGATCGCTTGCGCCTGGCTGGGGCCACCATGCGTACGATGCTGGAGAGGGCCGCGTCGCAGCGCTGGAAGGTGTCCGCCGCGTCCTGTGCTGCAGAGCTCGGCTTCGTGCTGCACAAGGCGTCGGGGCGCAAGCTCGGCTTCGGTGAGCTGGTGGAAGCTGCGGGCAAGCTGCCGGTGCCCGCCCCCGAAGGAGTAAAGCTCCGAGATCGCAAAGCGTGGCGCTACCTGAGCCACGCCGTGCCGTCCCTGACCACACCACGTATCGTCAAGGGCGAGGGCATTTTCGGTCAGGACGTTCAGCGCCCGGGCATGCTCTACGCCGTGATCGCTCGGCCTCCTCAGGTCCTGGGTCGAGCAAAGCGGGTGCACAAGGCGGCGACCCTGAGATCGCCGGGCGTGAAGCACGTGGTGGAGCTGCAGCACGTGGAAGAGCCCGTCGGCTTCAAGCCGCTTGGAGGCGTCGCGGTCGTGGCAAGAGACACCTGGAGCGCGATCCGCGGTCGTGAGGCGCTGAAGATCGAGTGGGAAGCTGGGCCCAACGCGAGCTACGACTCCAAGGCGTTCGAACAAACGTTGCTCGACGCCGTACGGAAACCGGGCAAGCTGGGGCGCAAGCGCGGCGACGTAGACCAAGCGCTGGGTTCCGCGGCCAAGCGCCTCGAGGCCGAGTACTACGTGCCCCACCTGGCGCACTCTGCGATGGAGCCACCCGCAGCGGTCGCCGAGTGGGAGGGCGATCGAGTCACCTGTTGGGGCTGCGGGCAGACCCCGCAAAAAGCCCGGCAGACAGTGGCTCAGGTGTGTGGCATCCCGGTCGAGAACGTGACGATTCACGTTACCTGGCTCGGCGGTGGCTTCGGACGCAAATCCAAGCCTGACTTCTTCGCAGAGGCGGCTCTCATCGCGCGCAAGGTCAAGGCGCCAGTGAAGGTCGTGTGGACGCGCGAGGACGACCTGCAACACGCCTACTACCATACCGTGAGCGCGCAACGGCTCGAGGCTGGCCTCGATGCCTCAGGGAAATGCGTTGCGTTCCTGCATCGCACGGCGTTCCCGCCGATCACCTCGACCTTCGTCGCCGGAGCCAAGGACGCCGACCCTGGCGACCTGCGCCTCGGGGCAAGCGACACACCGTTCGATGTTCCCAACCTCCAGCTGGAGAGCGGGCAGGCCGAGGCACACGTCCGCATCGGCTGGCTACGCTCGGTGGCCAACATCTATCATGCCTTCGCCGTTCAGAGCTTCGTCGCGGAGATGGCTCACGCCGCCGGCAAAGATCCCAAGGACTATTTGCTGGAGCTGATCGGGCCGGCGCGCACCATCGACCCCAACAAGGAAGGTGCGAAGTACGACAACTACGGCAGCTCACTCAAAGACTACCCGATCGACACCGGGCGCCTCGCCAAGGTCATCGAGGAAGCCGCGCAGCTCGCCCAGTGGGGCCGCAAGCTACCCAAGGGCCACGGGCTCGGCATCGCCGCACACCGCTCCTTCGTCAGCTATGTGGCGACCGTGATCGAGGTCGCCGTGGACGACCAGGGTCAGCTGAGCATCCCCGGCGTGTGGTCCGCGATGGACGCAGGCACCGTGGTGAACCCAAACCACGCAGAGTCTCAGCTCGAAGGGGGCACGCTGTTCGGCCTGTCGAACGCGTTGTTCGGCGAACTCACCGCCAAGGGCGGCGCGATCGAACAAGCCAACTTCCCAGCGTGGCGCGTGATGCGCATGAACGAAGCACCGAGACACATGCAAGTGAAGATCATCGACTCTACCGCGCCTCCCGGCGGTGTGGGCGAGCCACCCACGCCACCCGCGGCGCCCGCGCTCGCCAACGCAATCTTCGCGGCGACGGGCCTGCGCATTCGAAGGCTGCCCATCTTCGGCAACGATCGGCGGGATCGACTCGAGATCGTGGGGAGCCTCTGATGGCTATCAGCCTCAAGGTGAACGGCAAGGTCCACGAGGTGGACGTGACACCGGACACACCGCTGCTCTGGGTCCTGCGTGACCACCTGGGCCTCACTGGCACCAAGTTTGGCTGCGGCGTGGCGCAGTGCGGAGCGTGCACCGTCTACGTCGACGGCTCACCGCGCCGAGCCTGCGTGGCGCCTGTCAGTTCCGTAGGGAACAAATCAGTGACGACGATCGAGGGCCTCGAGGGCCCCGAAGCCGACGCGGTACGCGACGCCTGGGTGTCACTGCAAGTGCCGCAGTGCGGATACTGCCAGGCGGGGCAAATCATGAGCGCCGTGGCGCTGCTGAAGAAGCGGCCGGCGCCCAGCGACACGGACATCGACCACGCGATGACCGGCAACATCTGCCGCTGCGCGACCTACATGCGGATCCGCAAGGCAATTCATGACGCCGCAGGGAACGTGAAGAAATGATGCGGCGCCGGGTAGATACGGGCGCGCTGCAGCTCCGCGGCTGGCTAGTGAGTGCGATCGGCGCAGCGGCGATCGGGGCCCTCGGAGGCTGCGGTGAGTCGCGGGTGATCAAGCAGGCACCTGCCGCGCCTCACCCCCTACCCTCGCAGGGCGGGCTGCAGGGTGTCGGCGAGTTCGCGCATATCCAGGACCGGACCGAGCGTTCGGTCGCGCTGTTCGAGGAGCTGGGCAAGATCATCCTCAGCCCACGTTGCGTCAACTGCCACTCGGCGAGCGAGCGGCCGCTGCAGTCGGAGCAAGGGATCCCTCATCAGCCTGCGGTCGTGCGTGGGGACGATGGGTTCGGCGCTCCCGGGTTGCCTTGCTCGGCTTGCCACGGGGAAAGCAACTTTCGCAACATGCCTGGCGCGGCCAAGTGGAGCATGCCGCCCCTCGAGATGGCCTGGGAAGACCGCACGTTGGGTCAGATCTGCGAGCAGATGAAGGACCCCGCGCGCAACGGTGGCAAGTCCCAGGCTGCGCTGATCGAGCACATCAAGCACGACCCGCTGGTCGGCTACGGTTGGCGCCCACCGGCCCAGCTGACCCCCGTGCCAGGTAACCAAGCGCTCATGGGTGAGCTGTTCCAGGCGTGGGTGGACAGCGGCGCGGTGTGCCCACCATCAACGGACTGAGCCAGGCACGTATCCACGCGGTAATTCCTGAAGCAGTCCAGCCCGAGGCGGCTCAGCCGAGCATCACCTTGGAGCCCTTCAAGCTCGTGCCCTGAGCGCTCGCCTGAACGCTGCTCGAGCCTGATTTGAGCTCGATCTTGCCGCTCTTCATGCTCACCTGCTCCTTGCCGGCGCCGGTCATCGTGATCTGCCCGTTGCTCATGACCACCTTGCCCTTCTTGCCGTCGGTGATCGTGATGCCCGTCTTCGTGATCTTGACGTAGCACTTGTCGACCTTCAGGTTCACTTCCTTCTCGGTCACTGCGATGCGGCCCTTGGTCGCTGGCGACGCGGCGGCGTACATGTCGACGCCTATGCTGTCCATGGTGATGTGATACTTGTCACCCGCGAACAGATCGATCTCCCTCGCTGCCTCCAGGGAGATGTCGCCGTTGAGCGCACCTGCGATGGCTGTAGCCCCGGGAACGTACGGAGGCGACTTGCCGTCCGCGGATATGCTCACCTTGCCGTGGGACTTCAAGGTCGTTTCCACGAGGGATTGCAGTGAGGTCTCGCGCCCGGTGACCTTCACGCCGTGGAGGCCGAAGATCTCACAGTCGAGGCCGCCCATGATGGGATACGCGCTAGTCAGCGCGAGGCCCAGCGCACAGTGGAAGCCGCCGAAGCCAGGTGTGCCCACCAACACGCCCGCGTGCCCGTAGATCGTGACGGCTGGTGCAGCGGAGGGCGACGCGCCCACCGCAGATACCACGGTGGCGGTGAGCGCGGTGACACCCGCAGCGGCCGCAGCGACCTTGCTCCCTCCGCTCTTGTCGTCCAGGGTCAGGTAGCGGGCAGCGCGGATCGCACCACACAGCGCGATGAACGCGTCTGCGGCGCTGAAGAACGCGGCCGCAGCGCTCGCTGCCTGGAGCGGACCGCTGGTGGAGGACAGGTCCGCGTCGGGAAAATCATCATCACCTTTGCTCGTGGGGCCGTCGACGGTGGTCGCGATCAGCACACCGCCATCGCCCAGTACGTAGGCGGCGCCTCCCGCTGCGACGACGTTGTTGCCATCCGCCAAGGAGAGGACATCGGACTGGTTCGACTGGATATACACGTCACCGTTGGCCATCACGCCAACTTGACTGTCGTCTTTGGTACCGCAGGCGTTGAGCAGGATCTTCTCGGTGGTCGTCAGTCCGACGCCGTTGATCTTCACCGGGTTCATCCCAGCGTCCGCGGGGCTGGGCTTGCCCATGTTGAGGCGGCTGCTGTGCTCCGGAACGAAGACGCTGAAGCGTGTCGCGGCGCTGGGTTGCTCGGCGAGGGGCTCGTCGCTGAACGTCTGCTGAATGGCGCCGTCCTCGACCGTGTCCTGGCTGCCACGACCGGTAGCCGCGAGCACCACCTTCAGCGAGCCGCTCCCCGCGGCAACGTTCGCGCTGTAGTACTGAACCGCGCTCGGGCTGAAGCTGAGGGTCACCGCCACCGGCACTCCGGTTGGAGGCACTGACGTCGGCGTGAGCGTGTAGCCGCTGGTGTCGTCTCCAGCGACCTGGGGTTCCAACGTCAGCTGCACAGCCGCGCTACCGTGGTTCTCGACACTGAAGCTCTTCACCTCCTGCTGACCGATGAGCAGCAGCCCGAAGTCGTGGGCGTGATCGCTGAACACGATCGGGTTCTTGCCCAATCCGTTCAGGTCCACTTCCTCCTGGGTGCCGCTCACTCTCAGCTGGGCACGACGCGCGACAGCGTCGCTCGGCGAGAACTTGATGCGCACCGAGGTCGTGGCCGGGGTGATCTGGGAGCTGCCAACGAAGCTGTAGTCCGCGGCGTCCGTTCCCACGATCTCCAGAGCCACGTGGGCGTCGGGCGAACTCACCTGGTGGGTGATCGGCACGTCGAACTCGACGTCAGCCCCGCCCACGTATGCCTCGTGGTCGGGTACTGCCCCGAACCAGCTCATCAGTTTTCCCCGCGTTGCTTGGGCGTGAGGCCTTCCAGCTGGATGTCGCCTGCGTCGAGCAACTTGAAGCGTGGCTGCCGCATTCGCGGGTCGACGACCTCACCTACGAACTGATTCCAGGTGGACGCCATCGCGCACAACATCTGAAAGTAGGCTTCGGGGTTGACGCGTAGCGACGCCGCGACCCTCGCGCGCTCCTGACCCACTTGATTCCCCGGGGCAAGGCGGCCGGGGAAACGCGTGAGCTCGGTGAACAGCAACGCGAAATCCTGAACAGAGTAGGCCACCTGGAGTCCGTTCGCGTAGGCGGGTGTTGGCTCGGTGTTCCAGTCGATGGGCAGGCCCGCCTGAGGGCCTGCGGCAGCTTCAACCGGCGCTGGCGTGGCGGCGGTTTCAGCCGTCGCTGCGTCACTCGTGTCCCCGCGCTCCCGCGCCTTCTCGGCGACGCGTCCTTCGACCTCACGACGCAGTTGTTCTAGCATCGACGTCTCCATCGAGTTCATCTCGCTCCTCCTGACTGGCCGCGCCCCGTGCAGCGGCCGGTGCATTCTCGCGCACTCTTCGTACGCACCGACGCCTGGTGCAGTCGATGTGCCAACGCTGAGCTCGGCGACGACGCACCGCGTTTGTGCGCTGTTTTCCGCGGGGGGAGAGCGCCAGATGAGATCGCGTAGATCGCGTCGACCCTGGGTGGCTCCGGGGTGCACCAGCTTGCACCCACCTGCATGAGCTTGCCCCCGAGGCGTGCAGCAGCTTGCACCCGAAGGGCATCGAAGGGGTTTGGGATCGGGGGTGAGGCACGAGTCCCTGCGCGTCGAGCGTGCCGCTGTGCTGCGTGCCCTACCTGACGTGATCGAGCGGTTCATTTCCGCGAGGCGAGGCACGAGAAACCTCCGCTGGCTGATCGCGGCGAGGCAACCACCAGGACACAGCGGCACGCAGGTTGCTTTGAGGGCCCTGAGGGCGCGACGTCGGTAGCTGATTGCCGACGTGGGGCCCTGGAGTCTCATCAGTGATCGAATCCAGAGAACGTCTACTCGAGCTAGCTGCCGCTGAAGAGCTCTTCGCCGAGAGCGCCGAAGGGCTGGATCTCCGAGCCATCGATCTCTCTGGGCTCGATCTCAGTCAGTGCAGCTTCGTTGCCTGTGACCTGAGCGAAGCCAACCTCAGCGACACCCTGCTCAGCGACGCGTCGCTGCGCAGCTGCAACCTATGCCGCGCCGACCTGACTCGCGCGGAACTCCCAGGGGCTGATCTCTGCGGCGCTCAGCTTTATGCCGCGTGTCTCACGGGTGCCGTGTTCGGCGACGCCAACCTGAGCGGGGTGGACCTGCGCGAGGCGCGGCTCGCGGACTGCGAGCTCAGCAACGTGGACCTGACGGGAGCCAACCTCAATGGCCTCGATCTGACCCAGACACGGCTCACCAGCCGTCAGCTCACGGGTTGCGACCTGCGCGCGGCCCGGCTGCTGCTGGCGAACTTCAGCGGCGCAGACCTGCGAGAGACGCTGTTCGATCGCCAGACCCAGCTCGTGCAGTGCTTGTTCGAGGGGGCCGATCTATCGGAGCTCGACCTGCGAGAGTTCGATCTGAGACTGTCGAACTTCGCAGGAGCGAACCTCCAGCGCGCTCGCCTCGATGGGGCGCGACTGAGCCAGGTAGGCTTCTACGGCGCGAACCTGAGCGACGCCAACCTGAGCCGCGCGCGCGCCGAGCAAAGCGACTTCCAGGCTGCGACCCTGAGCCGCTGCGAGCTGAGTCAAGCGGTGTTGAGGCAGAGCAACCTGACCGGGTGCATCGCGATCGGCGCGCGCTTCGTTGGCTGTGACCTGGCCCAAGCGTGCTTCGTCAACGCGGATCTGAGCAGCGCCGTGATGACCCGCAGTGCGCTGCGCTACGCCGACTTCTCCCACGCAGTGCTCGAGCGCTGCGACTTCGGCTTCGCCAACCTCGAGTACGCCAACTTTCATCGCGCGCGCATGGGCCAAGCCAGCATGCGGGGCGCCAACACGGATCACATCAGCATGACCGATCCCCAGCGGGAAGCAGCGGAGGAGTACACCCCATGAGCGCACTCGACGCCGAATCAACAAGCGACCAACTACCGCCGAGCGGCGTGGTTCAGCTCAGCCATGCCCGCGAGAGACGTATCCGCATGGCATCGGGCGCGGAAGCCGTTGCCCGAGGAAACCAGCTCGAGCTGCTGGACAAAAGCGGCCAGCTCGTCGCGCGCTTCGACTCGGAGACCGGCTGCCTCACCCTGCAAGCATCGGGGGATCTCGACCTTGTCAGCGCCGGCAAGCTGCGGCTCAAGAGCGAGCAGGGCGTGGAGATCGAGGCGCCCCGACTCACCCAGCGCTGCGAGCACTATGAGCTCGTCGCGAGCGACGCGCGTGTCTCCGTGTCCAGGTGGCGCCTGGAGGCCAACCGCATCCTGGAGCGCAGCACGGACGTCTACCGGCGCGTGGAGCGAGTCTACGAGACCCGCGCCGAGAGCATTCGCAGCGTCGCCCGCGGCGCGCTGAGCCTGCTGGCGGAGAAGGCCACCCTGCGCAGCAGGGACGAGACACGAGTCGACGGCAAGCGCGTGCTGCTCGGTTGAGAGAAAGGAAAGCCGATGTTCCCCATGTCAACCATCGAAGGTGGCGTCTGTTTCGCGATGCCGGACACCTGCAAGGTACCTGCGCCGCCAGCGCCACCGGTACCGACGCCATTTCCCAACACGGGGCAGGTCACGAGCGCCACCAAGACTTCGAAGAAGGTGCTGGTGCGCAACAAGGACTCGGTCGTGGAGATGGCTGAGATCCCCAGCTCCCTCGGCGACCAGGCCGGCGTCGCCGGTGGCGTCGTATCAGGCACCTTC
>JAUILJ010000026.1 GCA_030433055.1 Polyangia bacterium | reverse complement strand
ACATGCCGAAAAGGTCTTCATCGCTCCGCCACGTCCCTGGTCGGCTGGTAGGCTGAGCGCCTCGCCTTCATTCCCCTTCAGGTCGGCGAGCGCCGGAAAAGTGCTGCTCGGCGTCACCCCATCGGTGCCCTTCATGCCATCCCCGGCGACGAGCTTCACGTTGGCGAGGGTGAGGGCGCTGCTGTCCTTCACGAACGCCGCGATGGAGCTTCCACCGGCGCTGGTCGCGCTCTGTGCGTCGAACTCGAAGCCTTCGAGGCGGGTGGCGGTGGTCACGGAGTCGACGCTGAGGGCGTAGCCCTCGGCGGACGGGGCGACGGTGGCCTTGAGGGAGTTGTCGTAGCTCCAGTCGCTGCACTTGAAGGAGCCCCAGGCGTTGAGGCCGGCGCTGTTCGAGTCGACGGAGACTTGCTCGTCGTAGCTGCCGCCGTCGGCGCAGACGTAGAGCCGTTTCTGTGCGGTAATGGCTTCGGCGATCCCCTTGGTGATGCTGGCGAAGGGCGTGGCCATGCTGCCGTCGCCGCTGGTGTCGTCACCGCTGGGAGAGACGAAGATGGCGTACTGGTCGTCGATCACACAGGCGTCGTCACCCGGGGCTGAGTTCGGGTCGCACTGGACGCCCGTGCCGCCGGCACCCGCGGTGCCCGCGCTGCCTCCGGTTGCTCCGCTGCCTGCCGCGCCTCCGGCGGCGCCGCTGCCCGCTGAGCCGCCGCTGCCCGCAGCGCCACCCATCGAGGCGCCACCGCTGCCCGCGCTACCGCCACTCCCCGCGGAACCACCATTGGCACAACTCAACGTGTCCTCACACGAGCCGCCGGAGTCGGTGCATCCAATGCCCACTCCAGCGCCGACGAACAACACTGCCAAGCCCAAAGACGCGCGCTTCAAGTTCATGTTCAAGTTTCCTTGCAAGGCTACGCTCGCGCTGCGAGCGATCATTCAGAGGAGCCGTTTTCGGCTCCGGTCACCCCAAGCGGCTTTGCCGCCGCTCGCCAACCCTGGCACGCATCGCCGAAGGAATCACCCGGAAGGTGGTTCGTGTTGTTTCGCTTTGGGGAAGCGTGGCGCGTTGGCAGCGCCTCCGAGGAAGCTCCGTCACACGGTGACTGTTTATCGGAGGCTTCTGATTCGAGTTGCGCGGAATCGTGAGCCGCCTTGCGGAGAAGCCAGCGTCGGTCCGCGAACCCATTTGCACATGGCTTCGTTGGTTCCGGGCGGTTCGAGCCGCCCCGCGGAGCTCCCGGAGCGCGGGTCAGGAACCGGACGCGGGGCCGCTTATTCAAGTGTCAGAACCGCACGGGCGCCTACGCCAAAGGTGGCGGCCCCTAGCGACTCAGGCGCGCGAGCACCATCCCAACGAAGACCAGGAGACACGCGAGGCTCAAGAAGACGAGCCCCAGCACCGCGGGTGACAGCCGGCGGCGCCGGGACTCCACCCGAGAGTCGGGCGCCGGCGGAAGCTCGCGCACGCTGACCTGCACCTTGGGCTCGGGGACTGGAGCGCCATAGGCCGGGGACTCGAGGGTGGGCTGCGTGGCGCCGGGGATGTGGCGCGGGCTCTCCAGCGTGTTCACGGCGACCTGGCTCTGAGCTTGGCGCGCGAGCGCCGCCTGCACCTGGGGTGGCAACACGGGGGTCGCGCCTCCCGGCTTTGGGAGGTCGCGGCGCGTGGGATCGGTGGCTCGCGTTGCCGCAGCCTCGTGCCTCACCCCCAAACCCACTTCCATCAGCGGCACCGTCTGCTGAATCGGCTGCATGGGGGGTGTGGGAGCTGTATTTCCTTGGGGATTAACGGGTGGGGGAGCGTCGAGCAGCGGTTGAGTGAACTTGACCGGCCCTTGCTGGGTGGGAGGCGCCGTGGGGACCGGGATGGCTGGCAGGGACGGGGCGTGGCCGACGAGCGCGTTGGTCAATGGAGTGGGCGCGCCCATGGTGTTCAAGCGGGGAGGGGCCGCTTCGCTTTGCCACGGGGCAACGCTCTGGGGGATCGTGGCGCCGTCGTCGCGGGCTTCGCCGGTTTGCGCGGCCAACCCCACGTCGGGCAAGTCGATCTTGATGCGTGCGCGACCAGGGCTCTGCTTGCGTTCGACCTGCCCATCGAATCGCTGCCTGGCGGCGCGCAGCTCGTCCGCCAGCTCCTGCATGGTCTGCTGCCGCCCCATGCGCGACTTTGCGAGGGCCTTTTCCACGATGTCCCAGACGTAGGCGGGCAGGCCCGGCACCAGCTCGAGCAGCGATGGCGGAGGCATGTTCAGCTGGCGATGCCCGATGGTGACGTGGTTGGGCTCTTCGCCCGGTGCGATGAATGGATGCCTCCCGGAAATACACTCGAACAGCACCAGGCCCAGCCCATACACGTCCGAGCGCGGGTCCACTTGCTTGCCCGAGAGATGCTCCGGCGACATGTACGGCACGGTGCCCGCGAGCTCGTGCACCTCCGTCGTCTTGAGGTTGTAGCCCAGGAGCTTCGCCATCCCCAGGTCGAGCACCTTGAGCTCCCCCTTCTTGGTGACGAATACGTTCTCTGGCTTTAAATCCCTGTGGATTACATTCAGCTGGTGGGCGGCCTCGATGCCCTCGGCGATCTGCAGGGCATAGTCCAGGGCACTGCCCACATCCAAGCGGCCGCGTTGAGCGAGCACTTCGCGGAGCGTGCGACCCTCCAGCAGGTCCATCGCCAGCCACACCACCCCGTTCTCGAGCACGCCTGCGTCGTGCACGCGGATGACGTTTGGGTGGTCGAGGCGGCTCAGCACCAGCGCTTCCACCTGCATGCGCTGACGCAACTCGGAGCGCCCGACGTGATGCACATGCATCGCTTTGATGGCCGTGGGGCGGGCCAAGTAGCGATGTCGCGCCTCGAAGACCTGCCCGAAGCCGCCGCTGCCGAGCAACCTCAGGAGCTGATAGCGATCCTCGATCCAGTCGCCTGGCCGCAGCGTGGTGGGCGCCTCCACCTAGCCAGGATACCGCCGCGAATGCTGGGGTCTAGCCACTAAAACGCGCCACGGAAACCGAGCGCGGCGCGGTCTTGCTGCACATACAGGTCAACGCTGCGCAAACCCGCGGTCGAACCGCCTGACCGCCAAGCCGACCGCTGCTGCGGTTTGGGCCACAGGAAGAACGCAGCGACGCTCGCCACCGCCAAGCCGACGCCGACGCCGAGCAGGACGTTGCTGGTGCTGGCGGCGGATTCTCGGTCCGACTGCAGCGACTCTAGCTCGGCGCAAACTCGATCTCCGCCGCCGCCCTGGCAGGCGTTGCTGGGCAAGCCCTTGCGCAGCGCGTCCGCGTCATCAGCCTTCTTGTTCGCTTCCCCGCGGAATATGAAGCTGCCCGTGATCGCTCCGATCGCCAGCACTCCTCCGGCGATCACCACGATGTTGCGCGTCATCATCGAGCCGCCTTGATCGCCTGGCTGCTCAGGTGAGGTCTCCGGTGGCGGGCCGCTCGGGGGCGGGTTCGATGGGGCGGAGACAGGAGGCGCCGCTGCCTTCTCCACCTGGAGCTGCAGCGTGGCTCGTGCGGTCGCTCCAGCGGCGACGCTGACCTTCTGGCTGCCTGAGACGAAGCCATTGGCGCTGGCTTCGATGGTGTGTTCCCCGGGGGAAACGAACACTACGCCCTCGAGTAACTCGTCGTCGAGCCCGTTTCCGTCGATGCTCAAGCTCGCGTGTTTGGGGGTGAGGTCCACCTCTACCCGCCCGACCTTCTTCAGTACGTCGGCTTGTAGCCCGCGGTACTTCTTCTCCGCAGCCTTCTGTTTTGCGTCGTCCGACAGCGTGAAGTGCTTGAGGCAGTAGGCGAGGAAGCTGGCTGCCTCGGGGTAGTGTTCGAGCTGAGCCTCGCCGCGGCCGGCTTTGCACGCGGTAAAGTAGGTCGCGTGCAGATCCCAAGCTGCGCGGTACTTGGCCGTACCATCGCTGAACTTGGACTTCTTCATCAGCCCGTCGCCTTCTTCCACGAGCTTGCGGGCCTGTTCGACGGCTTCCTCGCTGCCGCGCTCGGGGCTCAAGCCGCTATCGATTTGATCAGGCTTGGCCTGCGCAAGCGCGGGCAGCTGTGCAGTGAGAAGGGTCAGGGTGACGAGCGCGCTGGTGGCGCGAGAAGCGAAGCGAGACATGGTGTTTCAATGAGATTGGAGCGAGCCGAGTGTAGGACTTGTCGGCGCGGCTGGCGATGGAAGTGTTGCGGTCTGCCTGGCCGCTTGCCTTTGCGCGGCCACGCTGGGGCGCTCCGAAGCAAAGCCCGCCGCTCTCGTGGTCAGTGGCAGGTCTGAGTCCTTGGCGCGTCCTGTGTCTCGTTGATGCCGGGATTGCAGATGTGCCAGGTGCCCACCGCGCCACAGGCCGGGGTACTCGTCTTCCAGCCGCTGCCCCCTCCCGTCAGGCCGCACTGGGTTGGACTGAAGATCGACGGGTAGCGCTTCTCCACGACGGTGGAGCAGTTGTAGTCGTAGGACAAGAGCCCGGGGACGCCGTGATCGATGCTGAAGTAACCAGTGACTCCGGGGTTCACTACTCCGGCGTTGGTTCCGGTGTCGCGACAGTCACCGCCTTGGTCAGCGTACGGTCCTCCTGCTTTGCAGACGTTGGGTGAGTAACCGTCGCCGTCCGCGTCGATGAAGGTGTTGTGGCAACCGCTCGTCGGGCTGCACGTGTCTGCAGTGCAGTCGTCGCCATCATTGCAGCTGCTCGAGATGTCCGTGTGGCTGCACTGATGAGTCGAGGTGTTGCAGACGTCGTTGGTACACGCGTTGCTGTCGTTGCAGTCCGTGTTGGTCTTGCAGGTGAACTTGCAGGCATCCGTGCAGCCGTCTGCGTCGTCGCCGTCTCGGCCGTCGTCACATTCCTCATTCTTCGCTGCGTCGACCCAGCGATCACCACAGGTGCTCGTCTTGCAGGACTCCGCGAGGCAGAGCTTGCCCCCGCCGCAGCTCGCCCCATCGTCTAGGCCCTGGTGGCTGCACGCACCGCTGGCGGGCACGCAGCTGTCCGTGGTGCAGGCGTTGCCATCGTCGCAGCTGACGGGGCTGCCCGCCTCGCAGACCTTGCTGGCGCTGCAGGTTTCCTTGCCGTTGCACTGGTTGCCATCGTCGCAATCCGCGTCCTGAGTACACGTCGCTTCGCACTGGTCGGTGCAGCCGTCGGTGTCATCACCGTTCTTACCGTCGTCGCAGAATTCGTTCCGTGTGGTATCGGTGTACCCGTCGCCACAGATGCTCTCGACGCACTGCTGGTCAACGCAGATGGTATCCGTGAGGTTCGGGGCCTCGCACTCGGTGCCATCGTCGACGCCTGTGCAGTCGACGATGACAGGAGCGCCACCCGTGCCGCCAGTCATCGCCCCGGCCGCGCCGCCGGCGCCGCCCGTCATCTGCCCAGCCACTCCACCCGTGCCGCCGGTCGCCGCAGCACCGCCCAGGTTGGAACCAGCGCCGCCCAGGTTGGAACCAGCGCCGCCCGCATCGGGACCGGTGCTGGCTCCGGTGCCTCCAACACCGCCTGTCCCGCCCACGCCTCCGACGGGGTCGACGGATCCATCACCGCGCTCTCGGGGAGCACATGCCATGGCGAAAACACTGGCCAACAGGCTGATTCCAAGCACTCGATGCATCTGAAGAAACTCCCAGCTCCGGGGGTCAAGAACGGAGCTAGGTAGGTATCGGCAGGTCTCCGAGCGGGTTGCGTGGTTTCTTCGAATCAGTGGCAGGCCTGGGTTTGCTGCACGTCGCTGTTGAGGAAGCAGTTGCGCCAGGTGGCGGTCTGGCCACAGGCCGGCGGGAAGGTCGTCTTCCATCCAGAGCCGATGGGGGAGCCCGCCTGGCACTTGTCGAAGATGGCGGTGAACTGCAGCTCTGCCTTGTTGGAGCAGTTGTAGTCGTAGGCGGTCAGCCCTGCCACTCCGTGATCCGCCGTGAAGTAGCCCGTGACACCTGGGTTGACGGCCGCGGCGTTCGTGCCCGTGTCGCGGCAATCGCCGCCTTTGGTGGCGTACGGCCCTCCCGCCTTGCACACGTTTGGTGAGTAGCCGTCACCGTCTGCGTCGATGAAGGTTGCCTTGCAGCCGCTGCCTGGATCACAGCTGTCTGCCGTGCAGTCGTCGCCGTCGTTGCACCCTGCGGAAATGTCCGTGTTCGTGCAGGTGTGGGTGGACGTGTTGCAGACGTCGCTGGTACACGCGTTGCTGTCGTTGCAGTCTGCGTTCGTCTTGCAAGTGAACTTGCAGTCATCCTTGCAGCCGTCGGTGTTGTCGCCGTCCTTGCCGTCGTCGCACTCTTCGCCCTTGGACGCGTCGACCCAGGAGTCGCCACAGATGCTGGTCTTGCAGGCGCTGCTCAGACACAGCTTGCCGCTGCCACAGCTGGTGCCGTCGTCCAAGGCTTGGTGGGTGCAGCTGCCGTCGCCCATCACGCAGCTGTCCGCGGTGCACGGGTTGCTGTCGTCGCAGTTCACCGCGGAACCGACTTCACAGACGTGCTCGCTGTTGCAGGTTTCCTTGCCGTTGCACGGGTTGCCGTCGTCGCAGTCGGTGTCCAGCGTGCAGGTGGCCTTGCACTCGTCGGTGCAACCGTCCGCGTCGTCGCCGTTCTTTCCGTCGTCGCAGGTCTCACCCGCGGTGTCGTCCACGTAGCTGTCGCCGCACTCGCTCTGAACGCACGCTTCCTCGATGCAGAGCGTGTTGTCGCCATCGCCTTCACAGGGCGTGCCGTCCGCCTGGCCCATGCAGTCGACGAGGGGTGCGCCACCAGCGCCGCCCGTAGCCATGCCGCCGCTGCCACCGGTCGCCGCGCCGCCTGCGCCAGCATTGGAGGTCCCGGCGCCGCCACCCGTGGCGTTGCCGGCGTTGCCGGCGCTTGCTCCGGTTCCGCCGCTTGCTCCGGTTCCGCCGCTGCCGGCCGTCCCGCCGGTTCCAGCGTTGCCCTTGGGGGCGGTGAAATCGTTTCCGCCACAGGCGGTGGGGAGCAGGAAGACTAGGGCTGCAAAGCTACACAGGGTCGTACGGGTCATGGTGATTTTCCTCGGTTGAAATGGGTCTTCGCGCGCACTGAGGCTCCCAGAGCCGTTGCGTTGCCGCGCTGACCGGGATGTCGGTGGGAGGCGCACCGAGTTGCGCAGAAAATGGGCGACGTCGGGTGAGCCTCGCCTCGCTGTGTCGGTCGCCCGGTCGGGGTCGCGATGGTCGAGTCGGGATTGGGGGTGAGGGAGCGCCGAGAGCCGCTGGGGCGGGCTGCTACGATCGGGCGAGGCGCTGCGCAAGCAGAAATGCTACCGCGCGGATGCGTAAGGCGACCCGGGCGCGCCTCCCCCCCCCAAAAAAAAAAAATGAAAGGAGCCGTCAGGCAAACTGACGGTTGCTGTCGCGGCTCGAGGCTCAGAAGCTTCCGAACAACTCGACGGAACCAGTCGACGCGCCGGTCTGGATCCGGATCCCGACCGAGCGAGCGCTGCTGCTCTGCGGCGCTGGCCAAAGCAACCAGGTCGTGATGAGGGAAACGGCGCCTACGCCAGCGGTTACGAAGCCGATGGTTGCGAGGTCGCGAGCGTCGAACTCCTGCTGCTTGAAGTCCTGGAGCTGAGCGCAGGCCGACTGGACGCTCGCCTTGTCACTGCTGCACTGGCGCTGAGGATCCTTGGCGTTGATGTCCGCCAGCGCCTCGTCCGCTTCGCTGCTGGCCTTGTTGGCTTGAAGGGTGAAACCAATGCCCAGGCCCAGACCGAGCAGCGTGACGACGCCCTCCCCGATCAGCACAGGGGCCTTGAGTGAGCTCTGCTCGGCTGCGGTGGCAGGAGGAGCTGGAGGCGTATTGCTCGGCGTCGCTTGTGCTGGCGCCGGCCCCTCCGGGGCGCTGGGGACGTCGAGCTCGAGGCGCTGCTTTGCTCGCGCGGCTACGCTGACCTCGTGACGTTGCTCCTCGCCGTCGCGCACGGCGCGCACCTTGTGCAGACCCGGGTCGACGATCGTTGGCTTGCCCAGCTCTACTTCATTTCCGTCTAGAAATACTTGGTAGGCGCCTCCATCCGGTGAGATCAGGGTCAACTCGCCGACCAGCGCCCGCACCCGTTCGATGGCCGGGCCAAGCAGCTGGGAGACGTCCGCCGCCTGCTGACCCTCGCCAAGCAGCTGCTGTGCGCGCTGATAGTTGCGCAGGGCCGCCGCGTAGTGGGCGAGCTGCTCCTGACAGTAGGCCAGGTGATAGCGGAGGCCCGGCGTCTCCTTGATGGCGACGGCGGCCCGCAGCTCCGCGGAGGCGCCCTCCCAGTTCTTCGCGTCCTCCAGCTGCCGCGCTGCCTTGAAGTGACTGCGGGCCGCAGCGATTTCTCGCGGCGTCTGGGCCCACGCAAAGGACGGCTCGAGGGCGCTGGAAATCACGGCCGCGATCACCAAGCGCCTGCGCCAGAAGAGCTGCGGGCGGACTCTCACACTGACGGGATTATCACCGAGTCTGTGTGGCGCGCAAACCCTCGAAAGAGACCGCGCGGTTCTCTGCTCCTAGCCTTGAGCCAGCGCCTTGATGGCCTTGATGCGCTTGCCCAAGAGGCCTGCGAGCTTGAACAGGGCGCCGAAGCTGCCCTGGTTGCGCAACACCAGGGCCTGGCTCATGGCCTCCAGGTCGTCGTTGGCCGGGAACCAGAACGGATCGGGTTTGCTGGAGCTATCGACGAGCACCGTGCGGGGACGCACGAACGAGTGATACGCGTGGCGGCTCGCGGCGATACCAGTGCCGGTCTCCTTGACGCCGGTCCAAGGAGTTTCCGGGAGGATACCCGTGAACGAGTGGTTGTTGACCAGGGCGACGCCCACCTCCAGCCGCCGCGCGAGCGCTTCGCCGCGCGGGATATCGCGGGTCCAGACCGAGCCATTCAGGCCGTATTTGCTGTCGTTTGCCTGCTGGATGGCCTCCGCGGCGTCTGCCACGCGGATCACCGCGACCACCGGACCGAACGTTTCTTCGCTCACCACGAGCATGTCGGGCGAGCAATGGTCGAGCACGGTGGGGCGGTAGCCGTAGCCCTGCCCAGTGGCCTCGCCCCCCGAGACGAGCTGTGCGCCCTTGGCTCTGGCGTCTGCGACATGGCGTTCCACGATAGCGAGCTGATTGGCGTTCTGCAGCGGCCCGAGGTCCGTCGGCCCTTCCGCGGGAGCCACCTGCAGCTTGTCCGCCACGGCGCCGAGCCGCTGGACGAAGTCGTCTGCGATGGCTTCCTCCACGTAGACGCGTTCGATACCCGCGCAGTTCTGTCCGGCGTTGTGCATCGACCACTGAGCGATGCCCATGACGGTGCGCTCGAGGTCGCAGTCGCTGAGCACGATGGCGGCGTCCTTGCCACTCAGCTCCAGGCTTGCAGGGATCAACCGCTCCGCCGCTGCCAGGGCGACCTTACGACCCGTGGGCACCGAGCCCGTGAATACGATGCTGTCCACGCCTTCGTCGATCAGCCCTTGCCCTACGTCTCCGCGGCCCTGCACCAAGCCGACCAGGCCTGCGGGCAGGATGGCTGCACACTGTGCGGCGAGCCACGCGCCGGAGCGCGGCGTGTGCTCCGACGGCTTCATCACGACCCCGTTGCCTGCCAGGAGCGCAGGCCAGAGCGACTTGTAAAAGTTCGAGACCGGGTAGTTCCACGGCGCGATGATCCCAATGACTCCGCGAGGAGCCGACTCCACCACCACTCGCTTGCCAGGGAAGTCGAGGGACGAGAGCTTGATGCGCTCCGGGGCTAGCGCCACCTTGGCGGCGCGAACTGCGCCCTTGATGTAGTCCCCGGTGCTGGCGATTTCAGTCATCCGGCACTCGGTCGTGCCGCGCCCGGTGTCGTCGCTCAGGAGCTGACAGCCTTCCTCTTGGTTGTCCAGAATCCTGCGCCCAACTTGCTTCAGCAGCTCCGCTCGAGCAGCCAGTCCCAGCTGACTCCACTCCACCTGAGCTTTACGGGCGGAAATGATTGCCTGGCGCACGTCATCTCGACTCGAAGCCTCCACGGGCGGCAATTCGCGGCCGTCAGCAGGACAAACGGAACCTGGATGGGGGTTCTGCATGGTCGCCTTCTATCACGCATCCAGCACGCGCAGAGCGGCGTTGAAGTAGCGGAGCTGCAACAAGCGTTCAGTATCGAACAGCGGCTGAAGAGTACCCGCTGGAACGCGAGTGACCGGATCGCGTAGGAAAAGCGGCCAAACGTGGTGTGGCTGGTATCTTTCGCCCCATGGCCCGGCTCAGCCTCCCTTTACGCTCTCCCTATACTGCCTTGTTCGGTCTGCTTACCGTGTTCTGGATCAACGGATGTGGCTCACGGACGCCCCTTGGTTTTGACGACGACGGCACCTCCGGCTCGTCCGGCACGGCTGGAGTCGGGGGTGTGGGTGGTGACGCCAGCGGCGGTACGCCAGCCTTCGGCGGCGACGCCGGGGTTGGTGCTCAAGGCGGCTTCGGCGGAAACGGCGCCGCGGGTGCTGGCGCCGAAGGGGGCTTTGGTGGCAACGGCGCCGCAGGCGCAGGCGCTCAGGGCGGCTTTGGTGGGAACGGCGCTGCCGGCCAGGGGGGCGTTGGCGGGTCGAGCTGCGCACCACCGGACTGTGGTTCGTGCCCTGACTGTTGGTCGGTTTGTCTCTGCAGCGGCTCGCAGCCCGACTTCTGCGCGAAGGTGTGTGATGGCACGGGCGGCGCTGGCGGTCAGGGTGGCCAGGGCGGCTTCGGCGGCCAGGGCGGCTTCGGCGGCCAGGGTGGCTTTGGCGGGAGCGTCGGTGGTGCGGGAGGCACTGGGGTCGTGTGTGGCGGGCAAGCTTGCACGCCGGTCAACGTGCTTGGTGTCATCGATCTGGCCGCATGCTGCGCCGGACCGAGCGGCTCGGCGTGTGGCGTTGACACCAACCCCATCGCCGGTGTGCCGGGGATCCCGGTCGGTTGTATTCCGAAGAACCAGGCCGGCTTCTTCGATCCCAGCTGTCCCCAGCTGGACACCCCGGCGGGTCAGTTGCCTGGGTGTTGTCGTCCGAACGGCCTGTGTGGCAATGATCTGAGCATCGCGGAGCTCGGCTGCGTGGAGACCTCCAGCTGGGGCGGCCCTCCGCCGCAAGCGTGTGGCGGTGGCACGGGCGGCGCGGGTGGCCAAGGGGGTCAAGGCGGCTTTGGGGGTGGTCCTCAGAACGACTGCTGCTCGGTCGGGCAGAGCCCAGGCTGCAATCCTTCAGGCGTCGCCGCCTGCGTCTGTCAGCAGGACGCGTTTTGCTGCAACCAGCAGTGGGACGGGATCTGCGTCAACGAGGTCGAGCAGTTCGGCTGTGGCAAGTGTGATTCCGGCGTGGGCGGAGCAGGGGGCAACGGCTTCGGCGGCAGCGGTGCGACCGGCGGCGTTGGCGGCTCGGTTGGCGTCGGTGGCGCTGCCGGCGTGGGCGGCACGACTGGCTTCGGCGGCACCGGGGGTTCGGGCGGTTCCGTGGGGAGTTGCTGTACCAACAATCCGACTCCGTTGTGCGACGACGCGGGGGTTGCGCAGTGCGTGTGCACTCAGGACCCGTTCTGCTGCCAGCAGCGCTGGGATTCGATCTGTGTGAACGAGGTCGACAGCCTGGGCTGTGGGACTTGCAACGGTGGGTTCGGTGGAGCCGGAACCGGCGGAACGTCGAGCTTCGGCGGGGCCGGAGGCTCCGGGCAGGGTGGCTTCGGTGGCGCGGCGGGAGCGGGCGCGACCGGAGGCTCCGGAGGCTCCGGTGGTGTTCAGGCCTGCATCGATCTGGCCACGGACGAGTGCGGTGTCTGCGGCTGCGTGTCTTGCTACGACCAGCTCGATTCCTGCGTGCAAGACTCGGGGTGCACCGACATCATCGGCTGTGTGCAGACCACGGGTTGCTCGGGCTTCCAGTGCTACCAGCCGAACACTTGCCGCCCCGTGATCGACGCCAACGGCGGCCTGTTCGGGACGTCGCTGAATACGGTGGTCCAGCTGACCAACTGCCTCAATCAGGCTGGTTGCCCCTGCAACTAGCTCGCCTCGGTTCCTCCCCTGGGCTCAACGCTGGCCTACAAAAGTCGAAAGCCTGAATCCGGGAGGAAGCGGATTCAGGCTTTCATCTCGCGCCCGTGGAGACGTGAGCAAGCAATGGTGTCGTGGGTTTGGGGGTGAGGGCCTCGCTCCCGGAGTAGACTGGAGCGAGACCCTAAGCTTCGGTCAGAACGCCGTGGGGCAGCCGTCGAAGCCGAACGGGATGGCTTGCTCCTGCGTGCTGGCGTCGATACTCAGCAGGAACTGGATCAGGTCATCTCGGTCTTGCGCTGCGTTGGTACCTGTGAGGAACGCCGCGTTGACTGCGCGGTAGTGCGCCTCCCAGGTGGTTCCACTGAGCATCTCTTCGAGGCTGCTGGCGCCGCCATGGTGGAAGAACGGAGCGCCGAGGCTCAGGCCATACAGCGACGGGATGTTGAAGCCACCCTTGCCTTGAGCCCGAGTCGTCCCGTTGGCCCGAACTTCGATCTGTGCGGTCGCGTTCGCGTCGCCGGGCACGCCGAACGTGCCGACCTTGCGGATGACGCAGGCCACGTGGTTCGGACCCTGTGCCTCACTGACGCTGTCTGAGATGATGTTCTGTACGCTGAGTTGAGCGTCACCGCTGTGGTCGGTCCAGGTAGACGGCCACGCCGGAGGCGCCGTGAAGATCGACGAACCCAGAGCCGTGTTGGTCGCAGTGGACGGCGTGTAGAACCTCCGGGAAACGGTCCATCCGGGACCACCATGGCAACTGACGCAACCGCCGTTGCTGTTGGTGCCTTCGATGAACTCGCCGAACAGCACGGCGCCGCGAGCGACTGCTTGCGGATCGAGCAGCTTGCGACCTGCCGGAGGTCGGATCTGCTTGGCCCAGGCTTCGATCGCATCGAAGTCGTCGGTGCCGCAGTTCTCTGCTGCGTCCTGGAACTCCTTCGCGGGCTTGCCGTTCACGCCCTTCACCCCATCACCGAGGTCCACCGGCTTGAGCGCGCCGCTGCAGTCCGTAGCTCCGGCGCCCGTGTCAGGCTCCTGGATCGCGCCTGCGCCACCCTGTACACCTACGGTGTTGCGGTTGAAGTCGTGCATCTCGTCGAAGACAGCGGTGTGGTTGAAGATGCGTTGCTTCTGGAGCGCGCCCGGCCCGTGAGAGTAGGAACCGGCCAGGGAGATCGACTTGCGCGGCCCCGCAGCGAATCGCCAGACCACGTTGTCACTCAACCCGCCCGGGTGACATGACGCGCAGCTGGACCAGGCGTTGTCGGACCAGCGGGCACGCCCCGTGAAGAAGAAGCGCTTGCCTGCTTCGACCTTCTGCTCGTTGGGGTTGGTGGGGAGATCGCACGACTTCACGGTTGCTGCGAGGGTCTGGGTGGTGAAGTCCATTACACCGAGGGAGCGGCTCACCCAGCAGTTCACCCAAGCCTTGGGGCTGGCGTGGCCTGCGACGATGCCTGTCGGGTTCTTGCAGCCTCCAGGGCCTGTCTGAGGAGCCGGCAGCACGTCCATCTGGCGCACGCCATTGGGATGACCAACGGTGACGTTCGGGCCGAAACCGACGCGTTGGATGACGTCTGCACCGCGAGAGGCCACGTAGGCCACGTCGGGTGCGATGAAGTCTACGTCAACAATATCCGCGAGGAACAAGACTGGGTTGCTGCCTGCGTCCGTCTTCACGGCGCGTGCGAGGTTCACCGTGTGGTTGGTATCCACCGTTCGGTCGCTGATGTTGGCGGCGTAGATCACGGGTTGGACGTTGCCGTTGGACGTCGGCGGGCCAGCCGGCGACACGGAGGTGCTGGTGATGTAGATCTTGTCGCCCTGGATGTTCACCGACGAGAGCTGGTTTGGAGAGGTCATCGCGCTACCGGCGCCCGGTGTGCTCTTGGGCTCGAAGCCGCTGTCGACCGGAGCGAACACGACGTCTTCTCCGGATGCGGCGCGGTCACTCACGTTGAAGAAGCGCACGCGGCCCTGGCGACTGGTGTCCGTGCCTTCGACTCCGATGGCCTCGCCAAAGAACTCCGGGACGACCAACAGTTCATCGTCATCGTCGCCATCGAGGTCGTTCGTGACCGCCAGGGCGTAGGGGGTGTCGACGCCAGTGATGCGGTCGATGACAGCCATCGTTTGGGTGTCGATCACCGCCACCGTGCCTTCCGCGTGCTCGGCGACGAACAGCAGCTTGCCGCTGGGTGACAATGCAAGGCCCGTCGGTTCGGAGCCCACGTCGATGGGAGTCGAAGCGGTCGGCGTGGCGCCGTCGATGCCATCGACGCGCACCACGGTCGCGTCTGCGCGGTTGGCGACGAAGGCGCTGGTGTCGTTGGGATGAATCACCACGCTGGAAGGTGAAGCCCCCGTGGGCACGCTGGCGCGCAGCGCGTTGGTCGCAGTGTCGAAGATGCTGACTCCACCGCAGTCCTGATTCGCCATCACGACCGTCGCGTCGTCGCTGGTGAGCGCGACGGTGCTCGAGCGTGAAGCCCGGGGCAGTACCCCAGCCGCGCCTCCGGTTCCTCCGGCTCCAGCGTTACCCGCAGCGCCTCCATTGCCGGCGCTGCCGCCAGCTGCGCCGGTTCCGGCTGCACCTGCGTCGCCTCCGTTGCCAGCCGTGGTGTTGCCCGCGGCACCTCCTTCTCCAGTGTTGCCCGCGGTGCTGCCACCAGCGCCACCGCTTGCGCCGTTGCCACCGTTCCCGCCGCCTGCGTCATCGCTGCCGCACGCCGCGAGCAGCAGACCCACCGCGCATGCGCCAATCAGGGTCGTCGAAGCCAAACGTCTCATGGTTCCTCCAGGTTCAAAGGGGCCGAAGGAAACCGAGCTGCGAACGCAACGCGGGCCTCGAACCCGCCTTACAAGTGCAGCCTTCGAGCGTTCGCGGCGAGTTAACCCGGGTTAAACCTCTGAGTGCACACCCTCGCCTTCAGGCCGCCGCACCCCTTCGGGGTGAGGTGCGTCGGCCTTGCGGCTCAGCGGCTTGGTGTGCTCTCGGCTTCTGTGTTGCTGGAGGGGGCTTGCCCAAGCCCCCTCCCCCGCGAGCGGGTCCCCCACCCCAAGTGGGACCGTTGAGTAGATATCGGTTTCGCCTTCAGGCCGCCGCACCGCTTCGGGGTGAGGTGCGTCGGCACGCCTGCAAGGATTAACTCGGGTTAACTCGCCGCTCGTCTGGTGGAGCCCCAAGCTGGGAGTCGACTTGGTCGGTGGGAACCGGCGCTTGGAGGTTCAGATGAAGATGACTCGCGGACAGTTCTTGAGGATTTTGGAAGTTGGTACGCTGATGGCCGGAACGGCTGCCCTCGGAACCAGCCTCGTCGGTTGTGGTGGCGACGACGGATCCGATGATAGCTCTGGAGGCTCGGGGAACGGGGGCAGCGGCGGCTCCGGCAACGGTGGCTCAGGTGGCTCCGGGAATGCCGCTTCTGGAGGTTCCGCGGGGAACAATACCGCCGGCTCCGGTGGAGGAGGTGGCGCCAGCTGCGAGACCAGCATCGTCGGCAACCATGGTCACGAGCTGGTCGTCTCGGCGGACGACATCGCCGCGGGTGTAGACAAGACGTACGACATCACGGGCGCGGCGCTGCACACGCACACCGTGACTGTGACGGCGGCTGACTTTGCGACCCTCGCAGACGGCGGTAGCGTGACGTTCACCTCTTCCGACGCCGCCGCGCACAACCACAGCGTCACGGTCACCTGCTGAGGCGCCCGCTAGCCCTCGATCCGCGCGGGAACGCCCGGATCGAGGTGATAGCCATGGTCGTCTCGCAGCAGCAGCTCGCGCAGCCCCAGCTTGCGTAGCGTCGATAGCGCTACCTTTAGGCGATTCTGCGCGGCAAAAGGCGTCATCCGCTCCCCCGGCCAGCCTGCTTCGATCAGCTGTTCTTGGCTCATCGAGACAGCGGGTTGGGTGAGTCGCTTTTCAATCAGCGCTACGGCGATGCGCCGTAGCGGCTGTCGCGCAGAGAGGTCCAGCTGCCCGCTACCGGGCAGCTCCAAGAGCCCAGTTGTCCCCCGGAAGATCACGGCGTCATGGCTCAAGCTCAACTGCAGCAAGCGCAGAGCAAAGCGCGCGTCATCGGATTGGCTGAGCACAGCGTCGTGCTCCGGCGCCAGCGCCTTGGCCAGCCGCGCGTCGGCGGAGGCGCGCAGCGCGGCTTGTTGCTGCGCAGGCGCTTCCTTGGCCAGCGCGAGATCCAGGTGCGCGCGATGCAGCTCGAGCGCCAGGATCAAACCCGCGTCACCGAGCGGCTCGAGCACCTCGGCGGCGCTCTCGAACGCCTCCTGTGCTGCCTCCAGGCGCCGCTGCTCTGCTTCCAGCGCGCCCAGCGCGGCGCTGAACACGCCCTCCTGCCGCCTGTCTCCAATTCCACGCAGAATCAAGAGGCTGCTCTTGTACTGCTCGCGCGCGCGCTCGACCTCCTCGGCGTCACCGCGCTGCCGTGCGCGTTCGTGCCGGAGAGCCCCGTAGTAGCCGAGCAGGTGCCCTTCGAGGAGCAACGAGCCCGCGCGCCGCACCGCGCGGAGCGCTCGCCCGAAGTGCTTACCGGCGTAGTCGAAGTGACCCAGCTCCTGCTCCAGGATCCCCAGGTTGCCCTCGATGATGCCCACCAGCGTTCCATCGCTGAGGCTCTCGGCGTCGTGGGTGCGGTGCAGATCCAGGGCGCGCTGGAAGTACTCGCGGGCCTCGTCGAAGCGCCGCTGTTGCATGCGCAGGGTGCCCAGGTCCCGGCACAGGCTGGCTTCGAGAGCGTGAGCGCCAGCGCCCTTGGCGAGCACGAGCGCTTCATCGTAGCCAGCGAATGCTTCATCCAGCCTGCCTTGACTGTGGCGCAACAGGCCCAGGCCGGCCAGCGCACGCGCGCGCGCGCCGCGCTGAGCTGGACCAAGCAGCTCGAGGGCGCTGGTGAACGCCGCCTCGGCGTGGTCCAGGTTACCGGAGGCCTGCTCGAGCACTCCCAGCTCCGTCTTGAGCTCCGCCAAGAGCTGGGCGTCCTGCGTTTCCGCGAGGCGAGCGAGCGCGCTCTGCAGGCCGTCGCGGGCCTCCGCCATGCGACCCAAGCGCTGAAGCATGCGCGCGCGTTCCAGCTCCGCGCGTGCGACCAAGCCTGGCGGCGCCGATGTATAGGAGGCGTGGTGGATCGCTGCCTCGATCAGCGCGAGGTAGCGGGCTGGGGGCCCGCGACGCGAGAGCACTGCGCCGGCCCCGAGCGCGAGGTACAGACGCTGCTGAATGTCAGCGCTGGAAGTACTGGTGATCAGCGTCTCTCCAGCCAGCAGGATGTTCTCCAGCTCTGCCGCGAGCCACTCGAGCGCGACGAAATCCTCCGCCTTGGCTCCGGGCCGCTCGCTGTTGCCCTCCAGCTCCTTGAGGCGTTCGCCGCAAGCGGCGGTGAAGAACTGCGCGTGGCGCCGCGTGGTGGCTCCGCCGTCCTTGAGTTGCTCCGCTGCGTAGGCTCGCACGCTCTCGAACAGCATGAAGCGGGTGGAGAGCTGGCGGTCGCTCGTCGTGATGGTGCGGATCAACGACTTCTCGCACAGGCTCTGGAGCACGTCCAGCGCGTGGGTGGACAGGCTGGCGTCCGTAGCGACGCCTTCGAACGCCTCCAGGCTGAAGCCGCCTCGGAACACCGACGCGGCGCTGAGCGCGCGCTGCTCTTCTTCGCTCAGCGCCTCCCAGGACCAGTCCAGCGCTGCGCGCAGCGTCGCCCGTCTCCGTGTGGAATCGGGGCTGGCGCCGCTGCGGCTCAGCAGGTCGAGCCTCTGTCCGAGGCGCGAGAGGAGCTGCACCGGATCCATCACACCGAGTCGTGCGGCGGCCAGCTCGATCGCCAGCGGGAGGCCGTCGAGCTCGCGTACCAGCCTGGCGAGGGTCTGCGCGTTGCTAGCGCTGAGGCGCAGGCGTGGAGCTCGGTCGAGCAACAGCTGAACAGCCTCTGCCTCGGCGATCACCTCGACGTCGACGTCTTCGTCAGGGAGCGGGAGCGGCTCGAGCTCCAGCACCGACTCCCCAGGGAGCCTCAGGCGTTCCCGCGAGGTAACGAGCAGCTGCAGATCTGGCGCCGCGCCGAGCCATCGCTCCAGCGCCTCGCCCGCCTGGTTCACCAGCTGCTCGAAGTTGTCGAGCACGCACAGGCTGGGGCCGCGAGCAGCGAACGCTCGCCCGAGGTGTTCCACCAGATCGGTGTCGTCACTGAACAGGATACCCAGGCGCGACCCCAGGTTGCCGCACACATCGTTCAGGGTTTCGGCGCTCGACAAGTCGACGAACAGCGCTTGGGGGAGCTGCTCGGCGTAGCGCAATGCCAGTCGCGTCTTGCCGATCCCCGGCGCGCCGACCAAAGTAACCAGGCGATCCCCACCACCAAAACGTCGCGCGAGCTCAACCAGCTCTGCGCTTCGCCCCACGAACGTCGAGCCGTCGAGCGGCAGCTGACTCTCTGGGGGCAGGTCCGAATCCGCGGCGTACATCGGCGCCGGAGACTGTATCCTTCGAGGGCCCAATGATCGACGACTGCCAGCTACTGAACTCTCGGTTTGTTCGCGGCGCCCGCCGTGAGCGTTTCTCGGCGCCATTTCGTGCCTCTTGCTTGGTTGGACTTCTTTTCGGTTGTTTCGCGGTCGGTTGCGGGAGTGATGACGAGGCGTCTCACCCCCAAACCCTGGTCAGGGTGCTTGATCGAGAGACCGGCAAGCCCATCGCGAACGCCAGCGTGAGCACCACAGAAGGGTCGGCGACGACTGATGCGGACGGCGTCGCCAAGCTGCCGGCTGTCAGTGAGTTCAGCATCACCAACTCGGGGTATCTGCCGCTCGAGGTCAGTGGGTTGACCGGCGATGAGGTGACGGTGCCCCTGACGCCGAGCAAGAGTCGGCAGCGGACGGTGCGGGGTAGCATCGTCGGTTGGGACAGCCTGCCGGCGCTCGAGCCCGGGCACTACCGCCTGGCGGAGATCCGCGGTGCGGAGCTAAATGATGCCGCGCGGATACATGAGAGGGTCGCGCTCGGTATCAGTGACGCCACCTGCGTCGCACGGGGCGCTCCCACCGCGTGCGCCTTCGAGCTCAACGTGCACGCAGACGTGAAGAGCGTGTTCGCGGTGATCGTGGAGGGGGACGATGCGGGCACTCCGGACGACATGAGCGATGACACGTTGACGGGGACCGGCTTCGGTCTGCTCAGCTTCGAGCCTGGCGACGACCTGCTCAGTGACCAGCAGCTCCAGCTGATCCCTACGGATCAACTAGGGCAAGTGTCGGTGAAGCCCGGTACGGGGACAGGGAACGTGAGCTCCGAGCCGGTGGGAGTGCCCGGGCTAACGGTGCAGAAGCAAGTGCTGGTGTTCCCGGCGTTCCAGGGCACCCTGGGCAGCTACGCGGTGCCTGTCGCCAGTTCGTTCGAGGGCGGCGGCGAGGCGACGCTGTGGGGCGTGTCCCTGGCGCAAGATACCCAGGCGTCCTCGTTCGCCGTGGAGCGGGGCCTGCCCCTGGATTTGGGGGTGAGCCAAGCCGTCGACGTCGCGGTCGCCAACCTGCAGGAAGCACCTAGCTTGCACGAGTCCGCGGGCGGCTATGCGATCGAAGTGCCATCGGACTCGCTGCTCTTGATCCACCAGGATGGCAAGGACTACATCAACTTCAGCGGCACCCGGAGCCTGGACATGCCGAGCATATCCGCGTGGATTCAAATTTGCGAGGGCGCCGGTGCAGACGCTTACCGGTTCTTGAGCTCTGCGCCTCGTTGCTCGGCCCACGTGATCGAGTGACGGGCTGAACCGCAGCTCAGCGCCTGGTAGCTCAGTGCATCGTCACGGCGGGCCGAGGCTGAACCTCGACCACCGTGAGCGGCCACGTCACCAGATCGCGGATCCAGCCGCGGGTGTCGTCGCTGCGCCAATCGACCTTCAAGGAGTAACCGCCTATCACCGGCGGGTGGGGCAACCCAAGAGCGCGGGTACGAAAGCGCGGCGTCTGCGAGACGTGCTGGGCAATATCCGTGGGGATTTCCAGCCCGCTGTCAATCGACTGCAGAACGAAGCGCGTCTGAAAGCTCTCGCCGATCTCCTCTGGCTCGAGCATCCAGTAGGCGTGCAGCTCGACCGGGATCAACCCATTGGGCGGAGGCTTGACGGCGTTCGGCCCCGAGGACGGCGGCAAGTTCAGCTGCTCGATCAAGTTGAACAGCGA
>JAUILJ010000883.1 GCA_030433055.1 Polyangia bacterium | reverse complement strand
TCTGCGGCAACAGCGTGGACGAGGACTGCGACGGCGCGCTGGACAATGGCTGCGGCACCGGCGGCACTGGCGGAGCGGCGACAGGCGGCGCCGGCGGAGCAGCGACAGGCGGCGCCGGCGGAGCAGCGACGGGCGGCGCCGGCGGAGCAGCGACAGGTGGTTCCGCGGGGATGAGCGCCGGAGGTACCGGTGGCGCCAGCGTCGGTGGAGCAGCTGGCATGAGCAGCGGCGGCGCTGGTGGAACGACCGGCGGCGCTGGTGGAACGACCGGCGGCGCTGGTGGGACGACCGGTGGCGCAGGCGGAGCCGCCAGTGGAGGCGCGGCGGGCATGGCCAGCGGTGGTGCAGCCGGCGCTGCGACGGGCGGGAACGCCGGCAGCTCTGTCGCGGGTAGCGCGAACGGCGGCAACACCGTCGGAGGCGGCAGCAGCGGAGGCAGCGCTGGCCTCAGCGCCGGAGGTGCAGCAGGCGCCAGCGGCAGTAGCGGCGCAGACACGGACACCGTCGAGGGCGGTGGCTGCGGTTGTAGTACGCCAGGCCAGAAGGCACCCGGCGGCCTGGCAGGGCTACTGTTCGCGGTGGGCGCGGTGGTGCTGCGGCGCCGTCGACGGGTAGCTCGGTAGGCACCTGGCTGTCCTCACCCCCGAAATCGCTTGGGGAAAGGAGCGTCACCCCCGAATCCCGATGTGCTGGGTTCGGGGGTGAGACGCTTTGTTAGGCAGCCACACCTACTGCAGCCGACGTATATCCCAGCGGATACGCCGCGGGACGGCGCCAGCGGTGACCTTGAGCTGCACGTCGCCCACGCTCAGATCGCTGTCGCTCGCCAGGTCGCTGTTGGCCCTCAGCCGTTCGACCTGGCCCTCGGTGCTGGTCACGAAACAGCTAGCGCAGTCGCTGATCTCACCCTCGGAGACTTCGCTCAGGCCCCCAGCGCCAGCGTCGCTGCCGAGGCGAGTCGCCTCGAGCACGGTGCCATCCGCCAAGGTGAACGTCGCACTCCCACCGGGCGCGAGCACCACCAGCACGTCGAGGCGATCGGCGACGTCCGCGGGCGTCACGACGCTCGGGTCCTCTGCAGGCGCCAAGGTGTCGATGGTCGGGTCGAGCAGCGGCAAGATGGTGTTCTCCACCTGGAGCACCGGGAGCTTGTCGAGCGGCGCGGGGATGGTGACCTGCTGGCCGCCGGTGTAGACGGTGTAGTCATCCAGATCGACGAAGCGACCTGGGGGGAGCCAGCTCACGCGCTGCGTTTCCCCACGGCGAACGATAGGCAAGGCGTACAGCGAGCGACCGACATAGAAGGCGTCCTCGATCGCGTAGGCCTCGCTCTCCTTGGGGTTGAGCAGCCACGGATGCAGCGTGATGGGCGTGCCCTGCTCGCTGGCCAGGCGGGCCAGGCCTGTGAAGTAGGGCATGAGCCGGGTGTGAAAGCGCGCCATCTTGGCGTAGACGTCGATGGTCTCTTGGTCGTTCCACAGGTTCCACTTGGTCGGCTTCTCTGCGGCTGTTGGGTTGGAGCAGGCGTTCTGCTCCATCATGATCGGGGACACCGCGCCAAACTGGACCCAGCGCAGGTACACCTCTTTATCATGTGGGAAATTCGTGAGGCACTTGAAGCCGGTCATGTCGCTGCCCCAGTAGGGCACGCCAGACATGGACAGGTTCAGGCCACCTCGCACTGAAGAGGGCAGGCCCTGGGTTTCGTCGAAGGTCGCTTCAGCATCGCCGCCCCACACCGCGGGCGTGAACGCCTGCGTGCCGCTGCCCCCGGAGCGCACGAAGTACAAGTAGTCGCCAGGTCGCTCCTTCTGCATCAGCTCGTGCGCGGCCTTGGCGCTGAGCACCGGGAACTCGTTGTGTACCTCGTCACCGCGACGCCCGTCGAAGAGCGTGGCCTCACGGGGAAGGTACTCCCCGAAGTCGTGCATCCAGCCGTCGTAGCCGAGATCGAGCGTGCGCTTCAGCAGGCTCTGGAACCAAGCGACGGCTTCGGGGTTCGTGAGATCGATGGTCGCCAGTCGCAGGTTCTTACCTGAGATGAATTCCGTGAGGTAAGGGTCTGCGTCTGGGGTCTTGACGAACAACCCGTGGTCTACACCGTAGGCGTAGTCGGCCGCGGCGTTGTCGTCGGACTCCGCGACGTAGGGGTTGTTGTACGCCATCACCTTGTACCCCGCGGCGTGGCCCGCCTTCGTCCAAGCGGCGAGCTCGTCTTCCCGACCGGTCTGAGACAGAGCTGGCAGGAAATGCACCGAATCGTCGACGCCGGTGATCGCGATGTCTGCGTCGCGCATCGCCTGGATCTCCGGCACGCCGTTGACCATCGAGCCCGAGCCCACGCGTCGCCGCGGCCCGAAGACCCAATCCGCAGGGATAATGGGCTTACCCGTGTCTTCCACGTAGTCGCGCAGACTCAGCAACGGATCTTCATGGACGTAGATCGTCGCGTCGAACGCCTGACGATTCACGGCCACGCGGTATGCGTCGTCGCGCTCACTGGCGAAGTGAACCTCGGAGCGAAATGTGGTGTCGAGGTGCATCGCGTAGCCGTGGGTCGAGAGGAAGAATGGCACGGGGAAGTAGGTCATCGAGGGTCCGTTGGGGAACGGGTTCTGCTCGTCTACCGCTGCGTTCTCGCCGCGCCCGAGCGCCCCTTCCTCGGGCCAGCTGTAGAGAGACCAGCCACGATGGTCCGTCGTACCGAAGCGCTCACCCATCCCGAAGAAGTGCTCGTCGCCCGCGCTCTCGAAGGCGATGGTCGACTTGTTGAGCTTGTTTTCGGCATCCTGGTCAGGCTGCTCTCTGGCTGCGAACTCGAAGCGAACTCGAGCATCAGCGAGGGCCACCGCAAAGGTCGCGTCCAGGTTGGGTCCCGTGAGCTTGAGTTCCACACGCTCTTTTCCGCGCGAGATCACTTCCGCGGTGGCCCCGTGCCTCCAGGCGCCCTCCTGAGCCAGGTAGCCATCCCAGCCAGGCAAGGGGCGGGCGAGCTTCAGGGGATCGTCGATGGTGGCTGACGGCGCGCCGTATGCATCGTCGCCCCCACCTTCGAGCGTCTTCAGCACCAGGCTCCCATCGGGACGGAAGATCTCGACGTAGAACGGGTCGAGATTGACCCGTACCCGAGCGTCCTCACTCACCAGCTCCGGGGGGCCCACCGGCCCGTCATTCGCGGGTTCGTCGCTTCCGCAGCCCAATGCCAGGAGACCAAGCAAAGAAGTCGCAATCCAGGTCCTCATGGCCGGGAGTCTGCCACACGGTCTCGGCCGTGGGGCTGACTCCAAACCAAAAACGACAGGTTCAGGGTTTGAGCTCCGCGCTCGGCTACGGCCCTCAACGCGAGCGAAGCTCAGCTTCGCTGGCTACTCGACGGGCGGCTGCATCAGCTCGAGCTCAGCGGACACCGTCTTGATACCGCACTCGTCATGCTCGTGGACCAGCTCCTCCTGCAGCTCCGGGTAGCCAGAAGCGGTGACCGTGATCGTGGCCGGGCCGTTCGTCCAGAGCGCGCAGCGTAGCGCAACCGGGGTATCCGCTTCGAGCTCCCGGGAGCAGCGCACCGCCTCGAGGGGCGCCTCGGGCTCCATGAGCCGATACACCTCTTCCCCAGAGGTGAACATCACGTCCACCTGGGTGT
>JAUILJ010000882.1 GCA_030433055.1 Polyangia bacterium | reverse complement strand
CCCGGAGACCCACGTCTCGGTCGCTGCGGAACGTGGCTTGATGCTGGCGGTCGACGGCAACTGCCAGGTACCGGTCGCCGCCTACGCTCAGCGCACGCCGGGCGGCATGCGCCTCCGCGGTATGCTCGCCAACCCCGACGGCACCAACCTGCGGCGCAGGGAGGTCGCGGTGGCCTGGCCCAGCTCCAGCGATGAAGCACATCAGCTCGGGCTCGAGCTCGGTCGGGAGCTAGCCAGCGCCCACGCCTGAGAAGGGAAGCGCTGCGGGTCTGCCATGAGTGCTTCCGTGCGGCAAAGTGTTCGGCGTCGCGTCTCGGCGCTGCTAGAGCAGCGCGCATCCATCAAGCGACACCTGGGCTGGCTCGCGGCCCCCTGGGCCTGGACAGCGGACCCGGTTCGGCCCCTGCGGCTGCCTCGAGGCGTGCACTGCGTGGGGGTCGCAGGAGCCACCCTCGGCGGCTCGGGCGCGACGCCCGTAGCGCTGGAGCTATGCGAAGCGTTGGCAGCGCGTGGCGCTTCGGTGGCCTACGTCGCGCACGGCTACACCACCGGCCTGCGGCGCCGCGTCCTGCACGCGGCGCCGCGCCGCGCGCTGCCAGGCTCCGAGGTGTGCGACGAGGCGCGCCTCGCCGCCCGGCGTCTGGAGCCTCTCGGCGTTCCAGTGTTCGTCGCTGGTCGCAGACAGCTGGCGCTCGATAGGGCTGCTTCATGGCTCCCCCGTGGCGGCATTGCGATCCTGGATGGTGCGTTGCAAGCGCGGCCTCAGCCCCTGAGCGAGTCGGTGCTGGTGGTTGATGCAGAATATCCGTGGGGAAGCGGTTTTTGCCCTCCGGTGGGTGACTTGGTGGCGGCACGCTCGAGGCTGTTGAGAGCTGACTGCATCATCGCGCTGCATCGCGGCGGAGTACCGCACGGTGACTTACCGCCGCGCGCCCTCCAGGTGCCGCGCACGCTCACGGGCGTGTACAGCGCCCACACCGCCGAACGCCGAAGCCTCGACTGGCTCGCTAGCCAAGACGTTCAGCTGGCCCTGGCTGTGGCGCGACCCGAGCGAGTCGTGGAGCAGCTCGGTCGCCACGGCCTGCACGCCCGACGGGTGCTGGAGGCTGCTGACCACGGCGGGCTCGCGGCTCTGCTCACCCCAAAAAAATCCAGCAATGGTGAGTGCTGGGTGTGTACCGAGAAATGCTGGGCGGCCACTCTCGCGCTGCATCCCCAGCCGGCCAGGGCCTTCGCGAGCCGGGTCTGGATCCTCGAAGAGCGCCTGGAACTGCCTCGAGCGTGGCTGGATTCGCTGCTCGAGCGGCTGGCTGAGCCGTCTCGACCTTCTCGCGCATCTGATCCTTTTGATGACTCCCAACGAACCGGGCAAGACTGTTAGAGTCCGCGCCATGTCGGCCTCAAGAATGATCCGTCTCGCTTCCCCATCTCGGCAGTTGGTCAGTGTGGTTCTCGGGCTCAGCCTGCTCGCGCCCGTGGCGTTCACTCAGGCTGCCTGCGGCTCCAAGACGAACGACGGCGTGATGCGCGCCAACGTCAAAGCTGGCGACATGCCAGCGGGTGCAGACTGGACCGGCGTCTACTATTCCCAGCTCTACGGCTACCTGCACCTCGTCAAGGAGGGAAAGACCGTGAGTGGGAAGTGGCGCACGGCCAACGGCGACGCATGGGGCGAGCTCCACGGCGAAGTGATCGGTGACCTGATGCACTTCGAGTGGACCGAGCACAAGATCGGCATGGTCGGTCCCTCTGCCACCAGCTCCGGCAAGGGCTACTTCAAGTACGAGCGCCCCGAGAGCAACGACTCCGACAAGATCGTCGGCGAGTGGGGTCTCGGTCCCAACGAGGCGGGTAACCCGTGGGACGCCGTGAAGCAGCAGAACATGCAGCCGGATCCCGACTCGGTCATGCCCGATGAGCTCGAGCGCCGCGGCGCAGGCGGCGGCTGGGACGAAAGCGAAAGCGCGCCCCCAGCGGGTGGTGGCGATGAAGGCGGAGGCGATGAAGCTGGCGGTGATGAGGGCGCTGGCGACGAAGGCGGCCCCCCCGGGATCTGATCCAGCTCTGGATTGCGTGTCAGCGCCAAGGGTGAATCCCCCCTTGGCGTTGCTCCGTTTGTGTCTGAAGACACGCTTGCGCGAGGCGCTTCGGATTCTTTGAGTGCTGCCCTCCACGAGAGCCGCGGAGGCTGCTATGCACGAGCCGAGCGTCCACCAACCACGCTCGAGGAGAACCCGTGCCGGGACAAGCAGTTTCAGGAATCCAGTTCGTCGAACCTCCGATTTTCGAGCTCGGCGCCCCCGGGCGTCACGGCGCGTCCGTGGCGGAGCTCGATGTCCCCGCAGTGGACCCCAAGGTTGCGCTTGGAGCGTTGGCTCGTCAGGAGCCGGCCGCGCTCCCCGAGGTCAGCGAGCCTGAGGCCTTCCGTCACTTCGTGCGCCTGAGTCAGTGGAACTACTCCATCGACACGCAGTTCTACCCGCTGGGCTCCTGCACCATGAAGTACAACCCGAAGGTGAACGAGTGGGCGGCTCGGCTCAATGGCTTCGCGGGGTTGCACCCACAGACGCCAGAGCGCCTAGCTCAGGGGGCGCTCGAGATCATGGTGCGCCTTCAAGATATCCTTGCGGAAATTGCTGGGATGGACGGCGTGAGCCTCCAGCCCGCGGCGGGCGCTCAAGGCGAACTCACGGGTCTGATGATGATTCGCGCCTATCACACGTCGCAAGGCCGCTCCCCGCGCAAGGTGTTCATCCCCGATAGCGCCCACGGGACGAACCCCGCCAGCTGCGCCCTGAATGGCTTCGAGACTCAGGCCTTCCCGGCTGGCAGCGCGGGCATCGTTGATCCTGAGGTTCTGGCGCGCGCCCTCGAAGGCGCCGGCGATGACGTCGCGGGGCTGATGATCACGAACCCCAACACGCTCGGTTTGTACGAGACGGCGATGCCCAAGCTCGCAGAGCTCGTGCACGCCAAGGGCGGCCTCGTCTATGGCGACGGCGCGAACATGAACGCGGTGCTTGGTCGCGCGCGCCCAGGTGACGCAGGTGTGGACGTGATGCAGTACAACCTGCACAAGACCTTCACCACGCCTCATGGCGGTGGTGGGCCCGGCTCAGGGCCGGTGGCGTTCAAGAAGCTGCTCGAGCCGTTCCAGCCCAAGCCGGTGGTGTTTCGGGCTGGAGATCAGTTCCGCGTGGATTACGACCGCGCCCAGAGTGTCGGAAAGGTCCGCTCCTTCCTCGGCAACTTCGGCATGGTGGTTCGCGCCTACACCTATATCCGGGAGCTGGGGCCAGAGGGGCTACGCGCCGTGAGTGATCTCGCGGTGCTGAACGCCAACTACCTCGCCAAGCGCCTGAGCGAGTTCTTGCCCATGGCGTTCCCGACGCAGCCGCTCCACGAGGCCGTGTTCACGGATCGTCAGCTGGAGCAGAGCACCGGCGTGAAGACCCTCGACGTGGGTAAGCGGCTGCTGGACTACGGCTTTCACGCGCCTACCGTCTACTTCCCGCTCGTGGTGCGTGGCGCGCTGATGATCGAGCCCACCGAGACCGAGACGAAGCAGACGCTGGATGCCTTCGTCGAAGCGATGGCCGCGATCAAGCGGGAGGCCGAGCAGACCCCGGACCGGTCGAACTTT
>JAUILJ010000881.1 GCA_030433055.1 Polyangia bacterium | reverse complement strand
CCTCCGTCGGCTCCGCGCAAGTACCGTTGACGCAAATCTGCTCCGAGACGCAGTCACTCGCTGTCAGGCATGCGTCGCGGCACTGCCCGTCGATGGCGCACACCTGATCCCCGGGGCACTCGCTGTTATAGGAGCACTTCTGCTCGTCCTCGAGCTGACACACGTGGGTCGGCTTCTCGCTCAAGACGCAGCGCAGATCAGCCGTGGGGCTGAGATCGCGGCAGTCACGGCTGCTGTTGCACTCGACGTGACAGCGCTTGAACGCGCAGATCAGGTTGTCCGCGCAATCGGATGAGAGCGTGCAGCCTTCGGAGAGCTTCGCCGCGCGGATCTTCTCGCTGGTGTCGTCTCCGCCGCAAGCGACCGCCAGGAGCAAGCCGCAGCCAGTGAGTCCCAACCCACGGCGTAGACGAGTGGCAAATCGATGTTCGGAACCTGGGACCTGGCTGAGCGGCATGGGGCGAGCACAGCAAGACTCGTTCCGCCCGTCCCCCACTCGAACCATGGGCGGATTTCGCGCCTGTACGCTCGGTGTGACGACGCTTCGTCGCCACTCTCGACGAGGTCCATCGCACACCGAGGACTGGGTTCAATCGCAGGTGATCGCGCCGGCGAGGCTGACGGCGCCAGCGATCGTCTCGACTCGGAAGTCCGAGCTGGGGACAGGTGCGGTGCGGTGACAGATCAGCGACGCATGAGCCCCACTCAGCTGATATTCGCCCGGATCGCAGTTCAGCCAGATCGCCGTCCCATTCAGGATCTCCTGGGCTTGGGGGTTAGGGAGGGAGCTGCCGAGCTCCGTATAGAACGGCCCCGCTCCACACTTGGGCGTCACGTCGGCGGTCGACCCCACGGACTCACCCTGCTTCGTACGCACATTCACCACGATCGCGCCCTTCGCCACGTCCCGGGTCACCGAGGCAGCTGCGTGAAAGTCGCTCCAGTAGCTCGTGGGAGCGATAGGCAGCGTGGAGCCAACTCCGCCATAGGTGATGACGTCGATGGGTGCGGTGATCGAGGGAACGAACCCCACCTTCGAGACCTGTACTGAGACGTCCGAGACGGCGGGCACTGCGATCTGATAGGCGCCGCTCGCCCCCGAGGTAGCCACGAGAGCCCCCGGGTGACGCCGCACAGTCACGGTAGCGCCCGCTACGGTGGTCGCGTTGTCGGCCCGCCCGATCAGGCCAGAGAAGACCTGAGTCCCAACACAGGCTTCCGACGAGCACATCCCCACGGAACCATCCGTGGCGCAGCTGGCGCCAGCTTCAAGCCCCGTGCAGGCGCCACCACCACCCGCGCCGCCAGTCGAGCCGCCTGCACCGGCGCTCGAGCCGCCTGCGCCAGCAGTGGAGCCGCCGCTGCCAGCTGAGCCGCCGCTGCCAGCCGAGCCACCGTTGCCAGCCGAGGCACCCGTACCCGCTTGTCCACCGCCGCCTTGGCCACCGCTCCCCGCCAGGCCACCGGTGCCTCCCGCGCTTTCGAGACATGTGCCGCGAACACACTCCCCGATCCTCGAGTCGGTCAGCCTGCAGCTGGAGCCATCACGAAACGCCCCGCAATCACCGACGTCGACGACGCAAACCGCCTCGGCCGCGCAGTGAGTGTGCGTCGGACAGTAGCCGTCTCCACAAGGCTCTGACGCGGGGCTCTGGCAGCCCACGACGGCCACAGCGATCAGGCACCCGACGACGCTCGAGCGCAGCGACCCCTCACCCCCGATCGATCCATGAATCAAAACAAAACCTCTATGCAGCGCTGCACTTGTCCCACGCATCAGTGCAGCTCCCATGCCACAGAACCAAGCCCGGCTGCGCCAGCCAAGGACCGCACTTTCGCGGCCCGACGGCGCACCCGTCTGGGAATTGGGTGACGACTCGTCGTCGCCTCGACAAGTCTCGTCAGAAGCGACCACGCGCCCAAACTCCCTGGTGGGTGACCCCCACCTCGGTACTGGAGTCGTCCCACAGCAACAACACGATCCCGGTGGCGAGCGCACTGCCAGCAACCACGAATGACACGACCCCGAGGGTCTGTTCGAGCTCGGCGCGTGACTTCAGGCTTTGGTCGCCGGAGTTCACCCGGGGCGCCCCGTCGGCCACACGTGTAACGCTGTCGTCGAAGGCCTGAAAGTCTGCGGAAGCTTGGAGCAGCAACCCAGCACCGGCCAGCGCGAACAGCGTGCCTCCACCCACCAGTGACCATGAGATCCACGGGGATACGGCGGCCCCTTGCCCCTGATCCTGCTGAGCCGGCGGCAGCGCTGGGCTGTCGGGCACCTCAGCAGCTCGCGGCGCGGCAGCGCTGGCGGTCGGGCTCGCCGCCAAGCGCAGGTTGAGTCGCTCCCGCTCGCCGGGCTCCAGACGCAAGGTAGCTGAGAACGGAACCAGTCCGTCTCCAGTCGCCTCGACGGCGTGAGCGCCCGGCATCAACCACAAGCCCAGCTCACCTGGGCTACGCATCACTTCCTCGCCATCGATCGACACTCGAACGCCGTGTTGCTCCAATTTCAGCTCGATGCGCCCCACCCGGGCGCTCTGGTTTCGAATGCGCGCTCGCACGCGCTCCACACGCTTGGGGCCCAGCTCCTCGGCGTGCTTGGCCAACAGGCGCTCGTACGCCTCGAGCGCCTCCACGTGGTTACCCAGCCGTTCCAGGCAGAGCGCGGTACCGTTCAGGGCCCGCCAGGCGTGGGTCCGCACGTAGCTCTCTCGAAACAGCTCCAGCGCCTGAGGGTAGTCGGCGCCAGCCGTGAATAGCGCCTCCGCGCGCTCCAGATCGTCCTGCACCTCGGCGGGCTCCGCAGAGCTCGATGCGGCGGCCATGAGTAGCGCGCAGGCGAGGAGCGCCGAAGTGTAACCGCGTGTCCAGCTCATTCTGTCAGGTCGAGGAGGCGGCTACGTTTCTCTGCGGAATCGTCCTTCGCGGGGCCGGGTGGCTCCAGCGGGCCAGCACCGCTCGCAGGGCTCGGCTCCGCGGGCGTCACCTCGGGTGTCGGACGGGCGTCCACCGGAGGAGCGATGACCACCGGAGCCTCGTTGTACCGTCCAGCTCGCGGCGCGGCCGGCGCCGGGTCACTCGGCGCTGGCTGGGGCGAAACGGCCTGCTCAACGATTTCAGGCGGTGAACGCACATCGGCGCTTCGACCTTCGGTCGCTCGAGCGTGAGTAGCCCGTGTATCGCCGGCTTGCGCGAAGGAAGGCGCCGTGGCGCCGGGAGCAGACACCCGAGCCTCCTCATCGGCGCGGGCCGGATCGCTCTGCAGCAACATGAACCCCAGCGCGACGGCTCCGGCGACAGCCAGCACTCCCCAGGCAACGCGCCGCGCCGTCGGAGGCGGGGCCTGGAGCGCTGCCTTCAGCTCCTGCATGTCCGAGAAGCGATCCGCTGGATCCGGACGCAGCCCTCGCAAGAGCACCCGACGCACGCGCCGCGGGATGCGACGGCCATCGGACGCTGGCCGCACGTGACCGCCACGAATGTTGCGCACCAGCTCCGCGTACTTCGCCCCCGCAAATGGGCGCACGCCCGCCAAGCACTCGTAGAGCGAAATGCAGAAGGCGAACTGGTCGCTGCGCGCGTCCGCCGTTTCCCCGCGGGTTTGCTCGGGGGACATGTACACGGGCGTGCCCACGAGCATCCCGG
>JAUILJ010000880.1 GCA_030433055.1 Polyangia bacterium | reverse complement strand
CATCACCCGGACGGCTTCACCCGTCTGGTCACGGATGGTGCCGATCAGATCCTCGATGTCCTTCGCGCTCTGTCCCACGCGCTTGGCCAGGCTGCTCACTTCGTCGGCGACCACCGCAAAGCCTCGGCCATGCTCACCCGCGTGAGCGGCTTCGATGGCTGCATTGAGCGCCAGCATGGTGGTCTGCTCGCTGATTTGCCGAATCACGTCGACGATGTTCGCGATGCGCTTTCCGCTTTCGCCCAGGGTCTCGATACGACCCGCGGCGTCCTCGACGGTCGTACGGATCTCCGCCAGGCGACCGATCGCGTTGTGAACCGCCTCGCCGGACTGCTTGGCGCTCCGGGAAGCGCTGGCGGCGTTCTCGGCGACCTGCTGGATGGAGGAGGACAGCTCGGTCACCGCAGCGGTGGAGCCGCTGATCTTCTGGGCCTGGTGCCTGGCGCCGTCGAGCATTTGCTTGCTGATCGCCGAGATCTCTCCCGAGCTGGCCCCCACCTGGAAGGCAGAGCGCTGCACGCTGCCTGCGAGATCGTGGATCTGACTGAACACCTGGTTGAGGTTCGCCGCGAGCACACCGAGCTCGTCTCGGGTGCGCACTTCGAGGCGCGTCGTGAGATCTGCGTCTCCGCGGGCGAGCTGACCGGTGACCTCGATGTACTTGCGCAGTGGACGCGTGATCTGTGCCGCAAGGAAATAGCCCACGAGCAAGGCGATGGCCGCAGCGATGGCGAAGATCCCGGCGATCTTGACGGTATGTTCCCGGAGCTCGTCCGTGGTGTGACCACGGGTGCGCACCAGATACAGTGTCCCCAGCTTCGCGTCGCTCTCGGGACCTAGATAGCCTTTGATGTCGCCCTTGTAGAAGTCGTAGGTGTTGTCGGCGTCGAAGTCGAGCACGGGCACCTCGACGTCCTCGCCATCCACCGTCTCCCAGATGCTGCGCGGCTTGGAGATCGCGTGGAGCAGCTGCTTGGATTCCTTGGATGGTAGGGCGCTGGCGAGCACTCGATCGCCTGAAACGAGGGCGATTCGATGCTGTTTGCCGGGCTCGTTGGAGCCGGAGTTGGCAGCAAAATCCTTGAGGAAACGTGTCAGGCGCTGGCCGATCACCAGCGTCCCCACGACGCTACCGCCGGGGGTCTGGATCGGAACGCCAGCGACCCGATAGGGTTCGCCATCGATCACCGCCAGCTCGCTGCGGATCCCTTTGCCAGCTTTCAGATCCTGGAACAGCCGCGTACCACGGTAGTCCGGGATGGAGTCGAAACCCGGAGCCTGTATGACTTTCCCCGAGGCATCGCTGAAGGTGACGACCTCCGGCGCGAGGGTACCGCTCAGCACCTCGGAGAGCCGCTTGATCGCCTCCAGCGCCTGAGCGGGTTCCCCGCTGGAGAGCGCCGCGACCAACGCCGGATCTCGGGCGACCACTCCGGCAGCGGCGTACTCCGATGTGCCCGCTTGGCGCAGGTCGCGTTGGAAGCGCTGAAAGTGTGTCTTGAGATACAGCCCGCGCCCTTGAGACCTGAGAGCGTCGTACGCCGTCCAAGCACCCAAGGCCAACACCACCGCAGACACGAAGACGATCGTCCCCATGATCTTTCCGCGTACGCTCAATGTCGCCCAGCCCATGCGACTTGGCACGCTAACTCTGGTCACGGGCAATTGACAAACCAACACGTGAGCGAGCCCACAGTCGGCCTTGAATCAGCGTGGATATACCTACACACGCTCCCGCAGGCGAGTATCGGCGGCGAGCCCAGGCGACTGAGGGCCACGCCTGCCGCCAGCCCACCCAGGGGCACGGTCACTCCAATCACCCAGGTTCGGGCTCTCCGGCGGTCGGCGGCAGGCATCACCTCGTAGAGCAAGTTCGTCACTGGGCCGCGCAGGGCCGCTCTCAGCTCGCCGTCGACCCAGCGGGCGCCCAGAGCCAGGGGCACCGCAGCGGCGGGACTCACGAGGCTGGTCAACGCCAGTCCGAGCTGGCCAAGCAGATAGCCTAACCCCCAGGCCCCGTTGATCCACTCGAGGTGCCCGGCGGCGAGCCAGCGCCTGAGGTAGCTCACCTGAAGCAAGAGCGAGAGCAACGCCGTGACGACGCTGTAGCCACCCAGCACGCGCACGAGGGTGTGTTCGTCGTAGGCGTGCTCCAGGATCCCGCCGCTCTGAGTGATCAGGGCCACGCGACCAGCGGCGAGCGCCAAGGCGCCAAACATCAGGGCGGCGAGCATGCCGTGGGAGCCGCCCATCGCTGTCGCGCTGGGCGGCGTGGCGGCTTCGGTGCCCGCGCCACCCCGTGAGCCCCAGGCGCTCGCCATTGCCGCAAAGAAACCCAAGGCTGCCAGTGCGGCCACCAGGAAATGCGCGCCCAGCGCCAGCAGGACCGCGCCGCTGGCCAGCGCCCCAACGCGCCCGAGCGCGTACACGCTCGGGAGGTGGTGCTCTCGGCGACCCCGGGGCAGGCGCTCCAAGGTGAGCACACCGAAGTCGATGGAGCGCTGTCGCGTCACCAACGAACAGCCGATGAAACCAATGTAGATCGCCCAGCTTGCGTGGCCTGCGAACAGGCTCAGCGCGCACAGGCCCGCGCCGAGGAACATCGCTCCGGTGATGCGCTGGGCAGCACCGAAGCCCCCGAGAAAGCGCTCCGCCAAGAGCGAGCCCAGCGCATCGAGGCCCGCGCGTACGGCCAACGCCAAGGGCAAGCCCGCGGAGCCGATGTGTTCCACGAAGCGCGCCAGCATGAGCGCGTCGAGCGCCGTCTCGCCTGCCTGGGCGCTCGCGAGCAGCCAGCCGAGGCGACGCGCTCCTGGGGCACTCACGGAAGTGGGACCGCCCATCAGACCCGAGAGATCCCTGTCATTGGGGCGCTGGGGCGCGGTTGCTCCGGCATATTTTCGCACGGAAACGTCCACGGATTCGCGTGGGACCGTGACCGTCAGCCGCAGGTGCCTCGAAGCCCAGCACTCCGCTGACCTCGCCGTACTCGTCCAGGTTCACCGCTTGCAGCTGGACCCCGCCTCCGGCGCCGAACAAATAGCCTTTGCTGCCCACGCGCACTGTCGGCTCCGCGACGGGGTGGGACTGCACCCCCGCGCTCATACCCCTGAGATCGGAGCCCGCCCACGTGTAGCTGCCAGGCTGGAGCACCATGTTCGGCGGCGTCGCGACGACGATCGTGATCATGGGCTTGCCGTCGGGCGGCGGCACGAACTGCTCGCAGGACGCCTCATAGTCGGCCAGGGTGATCCGCAGTTCGTTTCGCAGCCCGGGCAGCTCCACGTACTCGGCGAACGCGGCCTCGGGCTTGAACCGGATGGGCTCACCCGCTCCGACGTCCACTTCCACCGGAGACACTTGCTTCTCGTCGCAGCCGACGCAGAGCACGACGGCACACAGCGCCGCGGCGACGAAGCGTGTTTCTGCGAGCGATCGCCGGCCCATGTGCGGAGATCCGCACACAACCCGCCCCGAGGGCAAGATCCGAAGCGGGTTGCGCAGGATTTGTACGCTGTTCAGCCGGTTGCTGCAGCTTCAGCGCCGGTCAGCGGCCAGGCAAGCGCGCTGAGCTTGTCTCCCAACGACGCGAGCGCCTCCCGCGTTTCCTTCACGCTGGGACGGTGGCGTGGATCGCGGCGCAGGC
>JAUILJ010000879.1 GCA_030433055.1 Polyangia bacterium | reverse complement strand
ACCAAGTCTATGAGCTATGGTTCAAACAAATCATGCACGAAGTTGAATGCTGCGATGCTTTGATTAAAAAAGATGAATTGATGCCATTCATCAGACTAGTGAGGCGGATCAACACGATTGTCTCTGAGTTCACACGCTTCGCGCGCCTACCTGCGCCAAACCCCGCAGCGCTCAACCTGGTGGAGAGCGTTCGCAAGGTGGTCATGCTCCACGAGAACACGGGCGCCAAGGTGAGGTTCGGCTTCGAACCCTGTCCCGAGGTGCAGGCTGATGCAGATCAGATGGTTCAGGTGGTGACGAACCTGCTGCAGAACGCCATCGACGCCTGTCGAGAGGTCAACGAACCCGAGGTGCGAGTGTCGTTGAAGCCGCTCGACCCTGCGCGGATCGAGATGCGGGTGGAGGACAATGGCCCCGGGATACCGCCGGAGATCCAAGAGCGACTGTTCCAGCCGTATGTCACGACCAAGCCCCACGGCACGGGGTTGGGCCTCGCCATCGTGCAGCGAATCGTGGTGGAGCACGGCGGAGACATCACCTACGAGGACCGACCAGCAGGGGGAGCTTGCTTCAAGGTCACGTTGCCTGTGGGGGGCCCAGCGCTGCTCTCGGAGGCACCGCCTTCGACTCGGGACTTCAAGTAGCCAACACTGTACATCTGCACCCTATCTGCGCGCGCTGAGGGTGTGGAGCGCACGCTGGGCAGGCCCCAAGTTTCTTGTTTGCCAGCAGGGGGCCCAATACTCTGTCCCTCCCTTGGGCTGAGCCCAGCTCAGACGCGCTTCGGCAAAGGGATCATCGTCGGTTCGCCCCTTCACGGGTGCGCAGTGTTGTTCTAATCGCGCGTTGTTCTGCTCGCGCCTCCAATCGGCGCGACCAAGCGCTACCCAGGGCGACCGAAGCCCCCGCTAGACGCCACCAAACTCGCCACATGACACTCTCTCAGCGCCAGCTTCTCGGACTCTTGTTGGTGGTGGTTGCCGCCGTGATCGGCGCCCTCGTGGGCAAGGACAACGCCATGACCGCGGCGGTGATCGCCGGCGCAGGCGGCATCGCTGCCTTGCTGTTCTCAGGCTCCGCGTCAGGCCCGAAGCTCGACGGCATTCGGAACGCGATCCGCCGCGCGGGCATGGGCAAGTCCGTCAGCGCGCCCGAAGGCGCCCCGGAGCAAGTCGCGGCCCTGTACGAAGAGCTGGGCAACCTGGTGGAGAGCATCAGCGACGCCAAGGATCGGGTCCGCGAGCTGGAAGCCGGAACCGATGAGAAATCGCGAGACCTGCACAAGCAGATCGAGCGGCTCAAGCGGGCCCTGAGTGAGCGCGAGGCGGAGCTAGAATCCGTACAGAATTCACCAGGCGTCGACCAGGAAGAGGTTGAGAACCTGCGAGCCGAGCTGGCTGTGATGCAGGACGAACATGACGCATGGGGGCGCCGCGTCTCGGAAGCTCACGGCGCCGCTGAAGCGGTCTCCGAGGCGGTGAACATGCTGTCTGAGGGTGTGGTGCATCAGCTCGAGAGTTCCGAGCAGGCGGGCGCGCACATCAAGGAAGTCACGTCCAACCTGCGGGAGATCGCCCAGCATGTGGAGGTCCTCGCTGGTAGCGCGGAAGAGAGCAGCTCGAGCATCCTGGAGATGACCGCCACCAACGATGAGGTCGCGGAGAACATCGGCGAGCTGGGCGCCAGCGTGCGTGAGACCGTCGCTTCGATCGAAGAGATGGCCTACTCCATCAAGGAGGTCGCGAAGAACGTCGACGCCCTCTCGCTCACCGCCGAGGAAACCAGCTCGAGCATGAACGAGATGGATGTCTCGATCGACCAGGTGCAGTCGAACGCCAACGAGACGGCGAGGCTCTCGGAAGAGGTGGCGCAGGACGCCGAGCGTGGTGCCGAATCCATCCTCAAGACGATCGGCGAAATCTACCGCATCAAGGAGAGCAGTCAGGAGGCCGTGGCGGTCATCTCGAACCTCGGCTCTCGCATCGACGCCATCGGGCAGATCCTCAACGTGATCGACGAGGTCGCCGAGCAGACCAACCTGCTCGCCCTCAACGCCGCGATCATCGCCGCTCAAGCGGGCGAACACGGCAAAGGCTTCGCGGTCGTCGCGGACGAGATCAAGGATCTGGCGGAGCGCGCTGGCGCGAGCACCAAGGAAATCGCGGATCTCATCAAGACGATCCAAGCGGAGAGCAAGAACGCGATTCAAGCGGTCGAGCGCGGCGCGCAGAACGTCGATCGCGGCGTGGAGGTCAGCAACGAGGCAGAGCGCGCGCTCAAGAAGATCCTCGAGAGCTCTCAGAAGAGCACCAACATGGTGCGTGCCATCGCTCGCGCGACCGTCGAGCAAGCCAAGGGCAGCAAGCAAGTCACCGACGCGATCGGGCGCATCGCCGAAACGGTGCAGCAAATCGCCGCCGCCACGGCGCAGCAAGCGCGGGGCTCCGAGCTCATCATGAAGAGCGGCGAAAAGATGCGCACCATCAGCCAGCAGGTGGAGCGCTCGAGCCAGGAGCAGACCCGCGGCGGCCGTCAGATCACCCAGGCGATCGAGAACATCAGCAACATGGTCAACCAGCTGAACGTGTCGCACCGTCAGCAAGCGCGGGGCTCCGAGGCAGCGCTGGCGGCGGCTACCCAGATCGAAGAGGCGGCGAGGCGTCAGGACGTTGCCCTCAAAGAGCTGCTAGAGAACACCAAGCACCTGAAGCAGCTGGTGAAGTGACTTGAGCAACGGCGAGCAAACGTCAGCGCCAAACAAGGGTAAGTTCCCGACCCGTCTGGCTGTGGTCGTCGTGTTCTGCCTCGGCGCGGTGCTGCTGATCATGAGCGTGAAGCCCGGCGCCCCGAAGGCGCCTGCGCCCGCCGCGAGCGCCCGGGAGATGACGAAAGAGGCTTTTCAGCTCCGCGTCCTGCACCACTGGTTCCCCACGGAAAATCGCGACGATCCCCCCGCTGACGTGCAAGCGCTGCTCCACCTCGAGCGAGGCGAGGAGCTGGACGGCGGCTGGCAGGTGCGCGGTATTCGCGTGACGGACAACGCGATCCAGATCGAGGTCATACGCCCGGGCGCGCTCTTCATCACCCGCGTGCAGCTGGGCACCGTGCTGGGCACCCTGGTGCAAACCGAACGCTACTCGTTGACGGTGACCAACACCCGGCCGGGTCCTCAGTTCTTCACGGATGAGGAAACCAGGAAGGCGGTGGAGAGCATCGCCAAGCACATCCGGGAGCACGAAAAGCAGGTCCCCGCGCCCAAGGGGCTGACGCTGGTCCCGACGAAGCCCCTGCCGCCTCCGCCCATCCCGGGAGAGCCCACCGCCGTGGTCCCCGAAGCTGGCGCGCCGTCCAACGCTCCCAGCGCACCCCCGTCTGACGCTCCCAGCGCACCCGCGCCCTGACCCTGCTAGCGCGGCCACGGCAGGGAGCTAGCGCTGCGTTCGAGCTCGTGCGTTCAGCGGCCCACGGTGTGATGGTGGGGAGCAGAGACGGCGCCCTTGGATAGGCGGGCCATGGCCTCGGTGAGCCCTTCCAGCGTGAGGTGGAACATGGGGAACACGGCGCCGATGGCCTTGCAGGTGCCGCCGTTCCAGTAGCGCGGTGGGTCTGGATTGAGCCAAACGGAGTGGTCGAACTTCGACGCGATG
>JAUILJ010000878.1 GCA_030433055.1 Polyangia bacterium | reverse complement strand
CAACTCGAGGCGACGGAGATCGGTCACACCGCCCTTCACGGAGCCTACGACAAGCTGCCCGGCGCCGGCCGCTTCCACTCGAAGCGCTTCCGCTGGAAGACGCCCATCGACGAGGAGAGCTGGCGCTACGGGCACAACGTACGGCACCACGGAGCAACCAACGTCACCGGTCACGACGCGGACATCCACTTTGGTCCCGTGCGCCTGACGCGAGATACACCTTGGCGGCCCGCGCACCGCCTCCAGCTGATGTACGCCTTGTTGATGTTGTTCCCGAACTTCGCGTTCGTGATGAACATCCACTTCACGGGCCTCGCTGACATCTACGAGGGCAACGGACGGGGCGGCATGGACTTTCTGCCCGATCGAAGCCGCAACACCATCGCCAAGGCGCACTGGCGCGCAATCCGCAAGTACGCGCCCTACTACGCCTACGAGTACGCGCTCTGGCCGGCGCTCGCGGGCCCGTTCTGGTGGAAGGTCCTGCTGGGTAACTACCTGAGCGAGGTGCTGCGTGACCTGTACAGCGCCGCGACCATCTTCTGCGGTCACGTCGGAGAGGAAGCTGCGAGCTTCCCTGAAGGTACGAAAGCGAAGAAGCGCGGGCGCTGGTACGCGATGCAAGCCGCCGCGACCTACAACTACCGCGTCGACCGTGTCCGCAGCGTGCTCTGCGGAGGGCTCGACCTGCAGATCGAGCACCACCTGTTCAACAAGCTTCCCCCGCACCGACTGCGGGAGATCGCCCCTCGAGTGGAGCAAGCCTGCCGCGACCACGGCGTGCCGTACCGCAGCCAGAGCTGGGGCAAGACGCTGCTCGGAGCGCTCGCCCACATCCAGGCCCTGAGCAAGCCATATCCCCAAGATCAGGCCCAAGCGCCAAGCGAAACGGCGGTGACGGCGTGACCGCGCTGCTGCTCGCGGCTGGCCTCGCCGCGCTCGACTCAAGTGGCGAGCCGGAGGCATGGACAGCCAGCCCCGGCTCGTGCGATGCAGATCCCCAGGCGATGAGCGACGGGGACAGCGAACAGCAATCGGAGGAGGAGTTCACCATCGATGAGCTGGCCGCTCGGAGCAAAGTGCCGAGCCGGACGATTCGCTTTTATCAGTCGAAGAAGGCGCTCCCCTCACCCAAGCTTCGAGGCCGGGTCGCCTACTACGACCAGCGCCACCTCGAGCGCCTGGAACTGATCGCCAGCTTGCAGGACCGCGGGCTGCGCATCAACGCCATCCGCGATCTGCTGGCTTCGATGGAGCGCGGCGATGTCTCGGTCACGGAGTGGCTCGGCCTGAGCGACGAGCTGCGCAGCCCATGGGGCGAAGACCAGCCGCGGATGGTCACCGAGGCGGAGTTCTTGGACTTCGCCAAGTCGGTCGACGGGAAGCCTCGGCCTGGGCTGATCGCCGATCTCGAGCGCCTGAAGTTGCTCGACCGCCAGGGCGATCGTTTCGTGATCCGGAGCCCGAGCCTGCTTGGCATCAGCCTGAAGCTGGAAGCCGCCGGGGTCGACCTGGAGACCGCCGCAGGCGCTGCCGATATCCTACGGAAACACCTGTCGAAGGCTGCCAGTGAGCTGGCTCGATTTTTCTTCGACCACGCAGGCAGCGGATTTGGCCGCGACGGCAGTGCGGAAGAGCTCAGCCAGGCCCTCGGTGCGCTGCGCCCGCTGGGCGTGGAAGCCGTGAAGCTGATTTTCTCGAAGGAAATCGAGCGCGAGCTACGAACCCTCGCCGAATCGGGTCGCGCCGCGAAGATCCCAGCGCGCGCCAAGCGCCGCAAGCGCTAGCCGCTGGCCCCGAAGAGCTCGCACCGCGGCCCCCTCCGGGGGCCGCCGCGATCAGGCTGGAGATCCGACGTCTACTGGCGGCGAACGCTGTAGTGCTGGCCATCCACGACGAACTCCGCGCTCCTCAGCTCGGAGTCCTTCGGCACAATCAGCCAGCCGCCGGGCAGGTGGTCGTAGCGGAAGTACTCACCACGTACGGCGCGGGCTCCCTTGGCGTCGCGCCCGCTCACCTCCACCGCGAGTCCCTCGAGCGGCGATTGGCGGCTCAGGCTCGTCGCAAATTCGGCGCTCCCCGAGCCATCCACCGCGATCACATCGTAGTCGAGCCGCCCGACCACCTGGGGCAGGTTCACGCGCTGGCCGCGCTCGAACAGCGCCCTGAAGTTGTAGTCACTGATGTGCTGCGAGCTGCAATACCCCATGATGTCGCTGTACTTCGCCGGGTCACGCAGCTCCCCGCTGGTGATGTCGTAGCCCCAGACTCCGATGGTCTTGCCGTCGTGGGGATAGTTCCTGTCCACCGAGTTTGGATCCAGACCGGGGCCACACAGCACGTGCTCCCGTCCGTGAGCGTGACCCAGCTCGTGGGCAGCCGTGTTCGCCGCGTAGTTCTCGAACCCCACACCCAGCGCGAGCCGCAAGAACGCGCTGCCGGTTTCCGGGGGGCTGTTGTTCAGCAGCGTCACCCCGAGCAGGCAGCCCGAGCCGCAGTAGCCAAAGAAATTTTCGGCGGGGTTGAAGATCCCGTAATAGTAGACGTCGTCGCCCTCCCCATCGGAGTTGCGAAACCCGGAAAGCGTGATCCCCAGCGCCTGCCAGCCGCTCCCGTCGGGGCCCAGCTCGCCAGACCAATCGTAGACGTCTCTCACCCGGGTCTCCACCTGGCTCACCGGGTACAGCGCCTTGATGCGGTTCGTGATCTTCGCGACCTGAGTATCGTCCAGGTTCGGGAGCCGCCCCGATCCGTCCGCGTTGTAGCGGAAAGGCGAGAGAACGATGCGGAACGTGTTCGCCTTGCCTTCCACCGCCAGCGCGCTCATTCCTTCCGCGGGGAATCGAGCAGCGGCGTTGTCCGCGCCTTCGCCGGCTTCCAGCAGCTCGACGGACCAGTCAAGGTTGTCCCCGATACGGTCGCCTGGAACCTGGAAATTCAGCGTGGTCTCCAGCTCCGCGTCGTTCGAGCTAGCACCGAGAACCCCTTTGACCTCGATCGGGTCTCCTCCAGGAACGCTCAGGCGCCCGATGATCTCGCCGCCCGAGTACTCTCCGTCCGTGGCGTAGAACACCCGCACCAGCGCGTCCCGACCCGCGATCAGCGGCACGTCACTGTCCACCGCCTCGCCCCCCACCATCAGGCTGCGCTTCACGCCCTGGTAGATGGCCACCTCCTGGAGCGTCACACCCTGGGCGGCGTGGGCGTTCACCACTGCCCCGCTCCCCCCGCTGCCACCTCCCGCGCCGCCATTGCCCCCTTGGGCGCTGCCACCTTGGCCGCCAGCGGCTTGGTTGTCCGTCTCCCCCCCATCCGAAGAGCAAGCGACCAACCCCAGAACCAGAGCTCCAACCAGCCCAATCGAACCTGCGCGAATCATCTGCACGTTCTAACCGGCTGAGCACCGCATGGCGAGCGGGACCGCTCCGATCAGAAAACTTCAAACCCAAAGCATCTGAGGCGATTCATTGTGTTTCAGTTGACGCAACACCGCGCGGCAACGTGGAATGATGTTCTGGGCGCGCCACCCGCGGCTCGCTCAACGCGCCAACATCACCAGCGTACCACCTTCGGGCAACCTGAACTCCACGCGGTTACGAGCATATTCGAACCACTTCAGGTCCTCCGGTTCCACGAGTGCCAGCGGCCGAGA
>JAUILJ010000025.1 GCA_030433055.1 Polyangia bacterium | reverse complement strand
CGTATCTAGCGGCGGTTTCCAGACCAGGAGAAGACCGCGACGTCGCCATCGTGCTGAACACGGGGAGCCTCGACGCCACGCTCTTCAGCGTGCGACCGGGCGGCATCGATTCCTACACCGCAAAGGTCCACCAAGGGGCCAACGCGTGGGCGCTGAGTCCTAGCGGCCGTTGGGCGGTGGCCTGGACGGACTACCGCGAGGTAACCAACCCTGACCCAACCGATGGGTTTCAGGACTTGACGATCCTGGACCTCAACAGCGAGACGCCCAAACCCACGCGGCTCTCGGTGGGCTTTCGACCCACTCGGCTGTTCTTCGATGGCGACGAGAGCCACGTGTACGTCGTTACCGAGCCAGGCATCTCGACACTGGATCTTGGTGACAGTCCGAGCGTCGGGCTGCTCCTCCCCCTCGATCAGGATCAGTTCGACACGCCTACGGGTCGAGACGTCACCGTCACCCCAGACGGCGGACATGCCTTCGTTCGGCGAGAGGGTAGCTCCGACATCGAGATCCTCGACCTCGGAGACGGCACGCGCTCGACCCTGGGGCTGCCTGGTCCGGTCACAGACCTGGATCTGACCCCAGACGGTAGTCGCGGCGTGGCGGTGGTGCGCAGCACCTCGGAGGTCGTGCTGTTCGACGTCCAGGAGATCCTTACGGATACATCTCAGATCACCACGGTCCAGATCGAAGGTGCGACGGTGGGCAGTGTGTCGTTGCCAGCGGACCCCAAGCGAGCGCTGCTGTACAGCAACGCGGTGGGCAGCGATCGTGTCGTGATCCTGAACCTGGAGGCGGGCGCTGAGTTCCTCGCCCAGCGGGTGGTGGCGCTCAAGGCTCCGGTCCTTGCGGTTTTCCCCACTGAAGATGCGGGCCACGCGGTCAGTCTGATGACGCCGCCCAGCGGGAGCAACAAGGCTGGCGCCTTTGGTCTAATCCCTGTGGATACGCCGCTCGCGCCAAAAATCGTGGGCACCGATGCGGCGCCTCAGCAGGTCGCAGTGTCGCCCGATGGCACGCGCGCAGTAGTCACGATACGTGACGACTCCAAGCAGTTGTTTGGCGCTTACCTCGCGCGCATGCCCTCACTGCAGGTCGACTTCCAGCCCTTGGCGAGCCCGCCGCTGGCGGTCGGCGTGGTACCGGCGGCTGACCGCGCATTCATCGCGCAGAGCCACCCTGAAGGTCGGATCACGTTCATCGACTTCGAGGATGGCAGCGCGCGGACTCTTACTGGATTCGAGCTTGGTGCAAAGGTGGTGGACTGATGACTGGGAGCGCAAAGCCGACGCGGGGGCTATTCTCGCGGATTGGGCTTGGGATGGTGAGCGCGCTGGCGCTCGGTGCGAGTCTGCTCAGCGTGGGGTGTGGTGACACCGTTTGCTGGGCGCTCGACTGCGGTGGGCGAGATGCCAAGTGGGACGCCAACCTGGAGGATTCCGACTATCCGCCGCAAGCCGTGGGTCTCACTGGCTCAGTCGCTGTCTACGACCGTCCGCTGGACCGCGTCTTGATGCTGACCAGCGGAGGTAGCCTCGACCTCGGTGGCAAGTCAGTTTCTGTAGGGAAAAATTTGGCTACGATGAAGCCGTCGGCCGACCGCGACAAGCTCTACGTGCTCAGCCGTGGTGTTCAGCCGCGAGTCAATCCAGGCGATGAGCTGCCGAGCCTCACCGTGATCGAAGGAGACTCCAGCCCCAAGCGCCTGGCGCGCTATGAGTTGACGGATCCACTCAGTGGCCTCGCCGTGGACCCGCTGGGAGAATGGGTAGTCGTCTACGACGCCGGTGGGGTGGTGGTGAACCCCAACGAGCTGATCCTGGTCAAAGTGGACGAGCCCAACGTGGAGCCGATCACCAAGACGATTCGAAGCTTCGGCGCACGTCCCCAGCGCCTGACGTTCACCAGTGAGCTGAAGCTCCCCAACGGGCCGGCGCGTCGCCTGCTGATCGTGGAGACGGAGCAAGACGTCACTCTGGTTGACCTGTTGAATCCATTGCGAGACGAGGTGACGATCGTGCTGCCGAAGACCCCGAGCGGTGTCTCCAGTCAGCCCGCCCAGGTCGCGTTTCACGACGGCAACCCGGACGATGTGAACGACGCACGAGTCGCGATTCGACTCACCGGGGAATCCGACGTGGTCATCCTGGAGCTCGGGCCGACGAGCGAGGAGGGCAAAGACTTCAAACCCACGGTCAACGTCGCGGACGTTGGCGGCGTACCGAGCTCCATCGATTTCGTGGAGACTGACGGCGGCCTGCGCCTGGCGGCGCTTGTCCCGGGGAACCGGAAGGCCGCGCTGGTGGACCCCGCGACGACCGTGGTCGAGTCGGTCAGCTTGCCGGGAGGATACAGTCAGCTCGCTCGGGTGACGGACTCCGTTGCGGAGAAGCCCGACTTTGGTGATGTCGCCTTGCTCTGGGGTGGCTCCCAGTCCGATGGCATCGCCTTCTGGTCGCTGGGCAGAACCACCGGCAAGCCGTACCGCAGCGTCGACGCCTACCAAATCGGTATCAACGTGACGCAGGTCCAGGACGTCCCTGGAGACGAGCTCGGGCAGCGCAAGATCCTGGTCGGACAAGGGGCGACGGAGTTCTACGTGCTGGACCTGGACGCCCGCACCAGCTTCCCGATGTTGACCAATCAGAGCGGTTTCGACCTCAGCGTGGCTCCCGACGGCGGGCGCGCCTGGGCGGTGCGAAAGGGCACGCCAGAGTTCGCCCAGGTGGATCTGGACTCGCTGCACCCCACGTCGCTCGAGGTTCAGCGCGACGTCTCGGCAGTGTTCGACATCGAACGCCGCGATGGCGGGCGCGCGCTCGTCGCGCTTCATGGGACGGGCATGCTCGGCGCGACGGTGCTCGACGCTCTGGATCCCGACAGCGCTAGCACTCGGTTTTACCCCGCACTCTTGCTTGGAGATCTGTGATGTCGGCTGGATTCTCGCAGGCCATGGCTGGCCGTGTGATGGTCGCAACGTTTTGCCTCGCGGCAACGAGCATGGCGTTTGCGAGCCAGGCTTCGGCGCAGAGCCTGGGCAAACACCAGGAGCACACACAAGCGTCCCTGGGCGTGCGCACGAGCCTCGTGGCCGACTCTGGGTACGACCCCTACGCAGACGACAACGTGCTCACACAGGGCAGCATCGGGCTCTCGCATACGCTGTTCGCCGAGGGCGACTGGTCCCTGGCCGCCGCAGCGGGATTCGACTTTGGCGGGGTGAGCGCCAACGTACGCGGGCAGCACAGCGAGCTCGACATGTACCGCTTCTCACTGGCGCCAGAGCTCCGCTTTCACTTGCTTCCGCGCATGTACTTCTTGGGGCGGCTCGGCCCGACCCTCACCAGGGACCGCGTCAAGGTGTATGACTCCGCTGCCGCCACGGACCTGTCGAGCGCCGGGCTCACGTTTGGCTTCGATGCGGCGCTCGGAGCGGCCTACGAGGTGATCGGCAAGACGAGTGGCGCCCACCACGGGACCCGAGGCTGGATTCAGCTCGAGCTGGGCTACGGTTGGGCCGCCTCGCGCGATGTGACTCTGGAGCCCCGTGGGGACGACGCGGACAGCGCTCCCGAGCGCATCAACGGGGTCGCGATGCCGGCGCTGGCGATTCGCGGGCCAGCGGTGAAGGTCGCAGTCGCAGCGAGCTTCTAGTCGTCAGGGCTTGGGCCTTGCGCGTGCCGGGGCGATGGGCACGTGGATACGCACGACGCTGAGTCGTTCGCCTCCATCGAGCTCGATCGCCAGGCCGTGGTCTGCGTATTCATACACCGTCGCTTGCCCTGCCGGGTCGGCGCCATTTGGTACCGCGCGGAGATGCTGCGTGGGTTCCTTTAGCCTGGCGCCCAGCTCCTCGCTGGTGAGGCCGATACGCGCTCCTGCCAGCTCACCTTGGAACGCCTCGAAGTGGCCGTTGCCTGGCTCGGCGGCGCTGCGGAGTGAAGAACGATCGCCCTTCGAGTGAGCGATCACCCGTTGCACCTTCCCCCCGGCGAGCTCGAACTCCACCCCGCGGCTCCAGTACACGCAGCCACCTGCTGCTTGGCTCTCACACCTGCCTAGCTTGGCCTCCAGCGCTCGCCGGGAGGTACCAAGGGACACGCCCAAGACGCTCGGCGCGCGGCGCATCAACTCGGCGGGGGACGGCGCGAAGGCCGCGCTGCTGCGCGCAGGCTCGGCGCTGGACGCGCTCACAGCGCTGGGTACAGTCCCCCCTTCGCCCGGACCAGTAGATCCCTGGGGATTCGACTCGCGGCAGCCCGAGCTCGCCAAGGCGGCCAACGACAAGCCAGCACCAAGCCAGCGAGCGAGCTTCATTCCCGGCTCAGCCCTCGACCAAGACGAAGGTGCTGTGCCCCATCCCGCGGCCCTGCACCATGCCCCAATCCTCGACGAACGCTGGCACCGTCCAGTCGAAGACGCGTTTGGCGTCGATGGGTGACAAGTTCACGCAGCCGCCGGATTTGCGCTCGCCAAAGTCTTCATGCCAGTACGCGGCGTGGATGGCGTAGGGGCGCTTGAAGTACTGCGTCCAGGGAACATCGGCGATCCAGAACTTGCGTGGCTCGCCCATCTCCGTCGTCATCGTGCTGACGTGCTCCTTGGACTTGATCCAGTATCGGCCGTAGGGCGTGGCGCCTTCCTTGCCCGGGCTCATCAGCGTGGTGAACACGGCACGCTCCCCTTCGTACAGGGTCAGCGTGCCCCGGTTGACCCGGATGTGGATCCATTTATTTTCCGGGGAGAAATCATGACTGACCTCCCAGGGGATCTTGCGCGTCTCTGCCACGGCGGCCTCGTCTTCGGCGATGTAGGAGCCGTCTTTGGTCTCGAGGTAGCGCTTGCCGTCTTGCTTGCGTGAGGCGCCGGTGAGTTCCATCCAGGTTCGCGCTGGCCAGCTATCGGATGTCTTGATCAGCTGCTCGCCGTCGAGCCGGTACTTGGCGCGAGCCGTCTTGCGGGCCCAGGCGATAGGTAGGTTCCGCTGAGAGTCGAGGTCGAGCCCGTGGAAGTTCGTGCGCCGGAAGCGTAGCAAGCCCTTCGCGGGGACCACCGTCAGGTTGGTGGAGAGCACCCACACCTGGCCATTGGCCTCGAAGGCACGGGTGTAGGCGATCATCGATCCGAACGGCACCTTCTTGAACAACAGCCCCGGCTTGCGCCCCCAGGCGTTGGGCGCATAGCCGCCATCCTGCAAGAAGTCTGGGATCGGACCATTGGGCTGGATTGGCTCCTTTTCCGTCAGCTCGTCGTGGCCGACCGACCAGCCGCGCAGCTTGGGGTAGTCCCTGGGTCCGGTGCTCCAGCGATTCTCCTTTTCCGTGGGGATGCGAGTGAGCATCGGCGCGCCCAGGCTGAACGCATACTCGTAGGGGAAGTCCCCGGGGGCGGGCTCCGTCCAGCGATTGGCCTGCACGAAGGGATTGGACATGTCGGTGGTGTTGCGGCGATCCGCGCACGCGAAGCCACCCTCCACGGGCACGTACTGCTGGCACTTGCCGAGGCCAGAGCTGAAGGCCGGGCCCGTGGCGGGGATGCTGTCTCCCACCCGGATCCCGCCCAGGGGCAAGGTGCGGGAGTCGGGGCGCGGGTGGATCCAGGAACCCCAGGTCTTCGACGCGACGCGACCGAATTCTCCGCTCGGGGGTGCAGGCGGAGGATACCCGGCGCCGAAGGGATCTGCCGGCGGCGCCTCGGGCGAGCTCGCAGCGGGGGCCGGCCCCGAAGCTTTGCCTGAGGTCTGCGCGCTGGACGTGGTGGGGCCTACAGCTGTCGAGCCGTGAGCCGGAGTGCTCGGAGTACTGCCCGACGCTGGCGAGCAGCTGACTGCGCCGAGCGCGAGCGCGCTCAAGCTGAACTTCACTAACCCCATGTCGGTCGCATTTTGCCTGTGTCCCCGGTGTTTTGGCCCAGATTGATGCTCGATCAAGCGGCGTCAGTGAAGACCAGGCGCTTGTTTTGGGGACGGCGCGTCCGTGCTTCTACAATTAGCGGGTGAAGGCGTGCGTCACAGCGGCTCGGAGGTTGAGGGCTGTGCGGCTGTTCACCCTGTGTCTGTCGATCGCCGGGTGCGACGCAGAGCAAGGTGACCTGGCTCCAAGCGCTGCAGAGACTGCCAGCGCCTCGAGTAGCGCGCCCCCTCCACTGAAACCGCAGGGAAATGCGGCTCCCTCCGCCGCTGCATCGGTGGCGAGACCGGCAGAGGACTCGCCGGTCGTGCTGCTGTTTGGCGGTGACGTGAACCTGGGGCGAGGCACCGGTCAGCGCATCTTGCGGGATCCGGGCTACGCGCCGCTGCGCTTCATCAGGCCCTACCTCGACAGTGCCGACTTTCGCTTCGTGAACCTCGAGTGCCAGCTCTCGGATCAGGATGGCGTAACCCAGGCCAAGCATCGGCTGGTCTTCACTGGCCCCCCGGGAGGAGCCGAGGTGCTCAAGGCAGCGAACATCGATCTGGTGAGCGTCGCGAACAACCACATGTGGGACTTCGGTAAGTCCGCGCTGCTCGAGACGTTTCAGAACCTCGATCGCACCGGCGTGCGCTACGTCGGTGCTAGCCCGAAAGCGGGCAAGGACTCATACAACCCCGTTTCCGTGAAGGTGCGCGGGTTGTCGATCGCGTTCTTCGCGGTGACACACATCTGGAATCAGGGGCCGATCAATGAGCACGAAGGTCGGCACTACGTCGCCTGGGCGGACTTCGGCGCGCTCAAAGACCGCATCGCCGACGCCAAGCGCAGCCATGATTTGGTGATCCTGAGCTACCACGGCGGCGCCGAGTACGTGGACGAGCCGATGATGTGGACGCGGCACTTCGTGCGCGCGGTGATGAGGTCTGGCGTCGATGTCTTCATCGGGCATCACCCCCATGTTCCGCATGGCGTTGGTTGGGCCGATTCGAGACCGGTGTTTTACAGTCTGGGCAACCTCGTGTTCCCCATGCACAGCGACCATCCCTGGACAGGCACCAGCTTCCTCGCGCGGCTCAGCTTCGATAAGCAGGCGGGAGGCAAGGTACGCCTGACGAAGACGGAGGCGTGCCCGTACTTCATCCTGGGTCACGTCCCCAAGCCCTTCGAGGACAAGGCGGCTCCGGCGCGTCGCGCGCAGTTTCGCCAGCACCTGGACCTGATCTCCCGCTCGGTGGGCCGCACCGAGATCGGCGATGCAGGTCTCGATGGTTGTTACCCTCTGAATCCTCCCGGAAAAACTGGCCCCGGCGCGCCGCTGACTGTGGGTGAGCCAAGGCCCATCCAGTTCAATCGAGGAACCCCATGATTCGCTCAACCCTTTCCTGCGCCTGTCTATCTCTGGCCATGCTCTCTCTGGTTGCCTGCAAGCGAGGGGGTGAGGAGAAGCTCCAAGAGAAGGCGACCGCCAGCACCAGCGATGAAAAGCCCAGCGGCAGCCAGCATGAGGCAGAGACTGGGGAGCCAGGGGTGCAACCGGCTAGCCACACCGAGCCCCTGGCGGGCGAGTGCAGCCCCGGGTGTAGCAGCCTCGAGCGCTGTGTGAAGGACGACAAGGGAGCCAGCGCGTGTCAGCCGGCATGTCCGGAGGGCACGGTGTTCGTGCCACCCACCGGACCCAAGGGTTTCGAGATGGGACGCGGGGCACCCGGCAGCGACGACCAGAAGCACACCGTGGTCTTGAGCAAAGGCTTCTGCATGGACGCGACGGAGGTGACTGTCGCGGCGTACCGGAGGTGCGTCGAGAGCGGCAAGTGCACCGTGCCCCAGCTGCGCGATATCAATGCCAACTACCGCTCGGAGTACGATCGCAAGAATCACCCTGTAAACATGGTCAACTACAAGCAGGCCAAGGCGTACTGCGAGGCGCAGGGGCAGAGCCTGCCGACCGAGGCTCAATGGGAGTACGCTGCGAGTCACGGTGACGGTCGCGTGTATCCCTGGGGGAACACGCCGGATCCAACGTGCGAGAACGGCTACGCTGACTTCACTCCGGGCGGCTCGCCCCACGAGGACCCTGCCGGCGACGTCGGCTGCCACGGTGGAGGCTCGAGCGAGGTGAAGGCGCACCCCAAGGGTAAGGTCAGCTACCCCGATGGTGACATCTACGACCTCGGTGGGAACGTCTGGGAGTGGACAGCAGACTGCTATGTGCCGTATCCGCGAGGCACAGTGACGGATCCTGCGCCCGACGCCCATCCCAACCTCAAGGGGAGCTGCTACGTCTACTCACTACGTGGTGGAGGCTGGAACCGCAGCCGCTTCTCCATGCACACCTACAGCCGCGCCGCGAGCAAGTGGACGTATCGCGTGCCCGGCCTCGGCTTCCGCTGCGTGAAGAACGCGGACTGACGCGGGGAGGGCACGATGCCTGGCGAGCGCTTGCTGCTGGATGCGATCGCCAGCACTGCCCTGCTGAGGGGGCCTCGCGCTGCGGACGAGTTCCTGCAGAAGACCGAGCTCTGGCGTCCTGAGCAGTTGCTGCCCCATCAGCTGAAGCGGCTCCAGCACGTGCTGCACCACGCCGTCGACGCCGTGCCGTTCTATCGCGAGCGCGCGGCGGCTTACGCGGGCTTCCTCCAGGCTGAGCCGAGCCTCGACAGCTGGCACAGCGTGCCCTGGCTGAGCCGCGCTGACGTCCTCGATCAGCGGGAGGCGCTAAGGGCTGGGCGTTTCCCCCCAGAGCAGCAGGTCGAGCGGGAAGCGAACAGCTCGGGCTCCACGGGACGCCACGTGAGCGTGTTGGTGAGTCGGGCGAGCTCCAGGGTGATCGACGCGATCGCGGAGCGGGACCACCGCTGGCATGAGCGTGACACGGCGCTGTCTGCTGCAGCCATCAGAGCGGTTCCCCGGGGAACTAAGCTTGCCGGCGGTGGCAAGCGTGCTTGGGGGCGGGGCGGTGGCCGGCTCTCGGTGCTGGAGGTGCACACCCCAGTGCGCGAGCAGCTCGACTGGCTCCTGGAGCGAGAGCCCGCGTACATCGCCACCTACGCCTCGAACGCCCGAGCGCTGCTGCAAGCTGCCAAGGCGCGGGGGATCCGCTGGTCAGCGCTGCGAGAGCTCGGCACCTTTGGGGAGGTCGTGGACGACAGCCTTCGCCAGCTCGCGCAGGCCGTGTGGGGTGTGCCTCTGGTCGACGCCTACTCGTGCGTTGAGCTTGGGTACTTGGCGCTTCAGTGCCCCAAGCACCCTCACTATCACGTGCAGTCCGAGAACGTGTTGCTCGAGGTGGTGAAGCCAGACGGCGGCAGCGCCTTGCCTGGTGAGACCGGGCGCGTGGTCGTCTCTACGCTGCACAACTACGCCATGCCATTGCTGCGCTACGACCTGGGAGACTACGCGGTCGTCGGGCAACCCTGCGACTGTGGGCGCGGGCTCCCGGTGCTGGAGCGTGTGGTAGGGCGCGTGCGCAACTTGATGCGCCTACGCACAGACGAGGGGGACGACGTGCTGTGGCCCCGCTACGCATCGAACGTGCTCGGTAAGTATTTTGCCGTGCGGCAATTCAGGCTCACGCAGGTCGCGTACGAAGACTTCGTCTTGGCTCTGGTCAGTGACCCGCTCGGCGCCGAGAAGGAAGCGAACCTGCGCCGCATGGTCTTGCAACAGCTGGAGCGCAATGTGCCTCACCCCCTGAACCTGGAGATCCGCTACGTCAGCGAGATCCCGCGCGGAGCCGGGGGCAAGTTCGAAGACTTCGTCTGTGATTTCCGTGAGGAATAGCTGCTACTGTTCGCAGTGGATGTTGATGACAGGACCGCCGTCGGGGTCGGGCTCCTGGAAGTAGCCGTAGTAGACGGTGGTCTGCGTGCCGCATGCATCGGTGATGTGGATCCTGGGGTTGGCGAAGCCCGTCACCTCGGGGGGCACCACGCTGCTCAAGTCCGCGGTCAGGGTGTCCTTGTCGACCACGAAGCTCCCAGTCGCCGTGCCTGACTGCCACCCGGCGTCGGGATCGAGGTACTCCCAGTAAAACTGGAAGGTCGCGCTCACGACCTCGACGACGCCCGGCTTGATCTGCAATGTCCAGATTCGCGTCCCGAGGTCGTAGGTGGAGCTGCCCGCCATGTCGAAATCCGTGCAGTTGCTGAGCTGAGGCGCGGGGCAGTCTCTGCACTGCCAGGCATCCCAGTCGCGCCACTGGCTGGCGCCGCTGCTCCCGGCGCTTCCACCGGTCCCCCCACCGCTCGATCCACCACTGGCAGCTCCAGCGGAGCCGCCCGTATTCGGTGCTCCGGCAACTGACGCATCGGGTGCGCCGCCGCCGGTGCCTTGCCCCGCGGCACCAGCGGTGTTGCAGATCAACACCGGTGCGCCGCCCGTACCGCCTGTTCCACCGCTCGTGCCGCCAGCACCCGCGCTGCCTGCTGCGCCGCCAGTCCCTGCTGCGCCGCCAGTCCCTGCTGCGCCGCCAGTCCCTGCTGCGCCGCCGTTGCCTGCTGTGCCGCCGTTGCCCGCACCGCCCACGGCGCCGGCACCGCCCATCCCGGAGCTGCCTCCGCTGGCGCCAGCACCGGCCGCGCTATTTCCCGCGCTCCCACCGTCTCCAGCGAGCGATCCATCGGCGCCCGCGTCTGGGCTGCCCTTGGCGTTTTTCTTTTCGTCGTCGTCGGAGCAAGCGCTCGCTGCGACGACGCCGATGAGTACGCTGGCTAGCGTGAACGTTCCGCGCATCCCATCAGCGTAACCGGCGCTGTGACCTGATCACAAGCTGACTCAGTACTCGCAGTGGATGTTCAGGATTGGGCTGCCATCCTGAGGGGGCTCGTTGATCACCCCGTAGGTGAGGTTGGTGGTCGTGCCGCACGCGTCGGTGACGGTGATGTGCACTCCGTAGAAGTTCATCACCTCTGCGGGCAGGGTACTGGAAAGGTCGGCGGTCAGCGTGTCCTTGTCCACGGTGAAGCTGCCGCTAGTGGGGCCCGAAATCGCGCCGCCGTCCGCGTCCGTGGTGTAGTAGTCCAGCTCGTAGGTAGCGCTCACCACCTCCGCTACTCCTGGCTTCACGCGAACCGTGAAGATGCGCGTCCCCAGGTCGAACGTCGAGCTTCCAGCTAGATCGAAATCCGAGCAAACGTTCAGCGTGGGGGCGGGGCAGTCCCTGCACTGCCACGCATCCCAATCGCGCCACTGTCCTACGGGCCCGCTGCCCGCGGCGCCTCCCGTGGCGCTGCCCGCGGCGCCTCCCGTGGCGCTGCCCGCGGAGCCAGCGGTTCCTTGCCCTGCGGAACCACCCGTCGCGCCAGCGTCGACGGAGTTGCAGATCAGCGCCATGCCTCCGGTGCCTCCGCTCGTGCCCGCGGAACCCCCGTTGCCTCCGGTGGTGCCGCCGTTGCCTCCGGTGGTGCCGCCGTTGCCTCCGGTGGTGCCGCCGTTGCCTCCGGTGGTGCCGCCGTTGCCTCCGGTGGTGCCGCCGTTGCCTCCGGCGGCTCCTGTGCCCGCGGCGCTGTTCCCGGCGCTCCCGCCGTCTCCACCGAGGGAGCCGTCAGAGCCCGCATCGGGATTGCCCTTGGCGTTCTTCTTCTCGTCGTCGTCCGAGCAGGCCCCTGCTGCAACAACGCCGATGAGCACACTGGCCACAGTGATCGTTCCGCGCATCCGTCAAGCGTAGACGAGCTTCGAACCCGGGACCAACTCCAACTTCGGGCGCGTCCACAATCGCTCCGCGACGCCCGGCTACGGTATTGGAACACTCAGCGCGTGGCAGGCGCAGGTGCGGGAGGTTAGGAGAGCACGAGCAAGGGGCAGCGCTCCGCCAGCTCGTATCCCGGCACCTCGAGCAGGTGCGGTCGCCAGCCGGTAGCCCGCGCCACTTGCACGAACTCAGCCCGACTGGGGAAAGAGTAGATTTCCGTGGAGTTAGCGTAGGCGTCGATGGTCTGGATGTCCCCTGGATCCCAGCCTGTTCGCCGCGCCAGCGCGTCGCGATCTGGAAAGTGCTTCCTCAGCTCCTCACGCAGCTGCACCACGGGCAGGCTCGGCCCCCGCTCGCCGCAGATCGCCATGGCAAGCCGCCATTTGAACCCGTGGAAACTTGCACTGTGCTCCGCTGTCTCCACGACGCGCGCGACGGTTTCACGTTCGTGGTCAGTTGCCGTGTGGATATCTCTGACAAAACAACGTGTGATCACGCAGCCATGCGCCGGGATCAGGGCTCGAAGTCGCTCGAGTACCCGGGTTTGGGGGTGAGGGTAGGCCATCACGTTGAGCGAGCCGTCGCCCACCGCGCACCCAATGGGCCCGATGCTCGCCTCGAGCGTCGTCCAGTCCGCGCACACCGCGTGGCGCCCGGCGTCGTCGCCTGGCCAGAGCGCTTCGATCATTCGTGGGTTGCGGTCCACGGCGAGCAGCGGTGTGTGGACCCGTGCAAGCTCCGGGGTGACCCCCAGCAGCAGGCATGTAGGCATGGGCTCGCCCCGGGGTCTTGCCGTGACGACGCGCCGCTGGAGCTCCGCCCGTAGCGCGCTCACCACCTCGGCCGTCGGTCGTAGCGGAGGCCGAAGGCGCGCCCAACGGGAGTGGTAGGCCTCCCAGTGACTGCGCTGCTCGGCCATCGGGGTTCAGCGGGGCTGGATCAGCGGGCGACCCACGCCGCGATAGCTGAAGCCAGCGTCGGTCAGCGACTCGGGCTCCATGCAGTTGCGTCCGTCGAAGATCAGCCGCCCGCGCATGCCTTGGGCGAGCCGTTCAGGGTCGGGTGAGCGGAACTGGTTCCACTCCGTGGCCACGACCAGCGCGTCCGCCCCTAGCGTGGCCTCATACATGTCGCCAAACAGATCGATCCCCGAAGTGATGTTCCGATACTTCAGTCCGTCTTGCGCCGTCTCCAGCGCCTGGGGGTCGGTCGCTCGGATCTTTGCGCCTTTTGCCAGGAGTTGCTCCACCAGATCGAGGGCCGGCGCCTCGCGTACGTCGTCGGTCTTGGGCTTGAAGGACAGGCCCCACAAAGCGATCACCTTGTCCTTGAGATCACCCCGGCTGGCCTACAGGTGCTTGACCATGTCGAGCACCGGCTGGCGGTTGGCGGAGATGGCAGCCGCGACCACACCCATCTCCACACCGAACTCTTGCCCCGTTTGTACCAAGGCTCGAGTATCCTTGGGGAAGCAGCTTCCGCCGAAGCCCAACCCTGGGTAGAGGAACTGGAAGCCAATGCGGCGGTCCGACCCGACCGCGATGCGCACGTCTTCGACGTCGCCCCCCGCCGCGTCACACAGCCGGGCCACCTCGTTCATGAAGCTGATCTTCGTCGCCAACATGGCGTTCGAGGCGTACTTCACGATCTCGGCGCTCTCGGGGCTCATGCGCTGCAGCCGATCGCGCTGGCGGTTGAAGGGCGCGTAGAGGCGTCGCAGCGTCTCGAATGCGTCTTCGTCGTCCGTGCCGATGACGATGCGATCAGGCTTGGCGAAGTCGTTGATCGCGTCGCCCTCCTTCAAGAACTCCGGGTTGCTCACGACGGCGATGGGGTGCGTCGCAAACTTCTCCACCACCGCCCGCACCTTCGCGTTGGTGCCTACCGGTACGGTGCTCTTGAGCACCAGTACGAGGCGATGTTTCGCGAGGCGAGCGACGTCCTCGGCGACCTTCAGCACGTACCTCAGGTCTGCGGAGCCGTCTTCGTTGGGTGGAGTGCCCACCGCGATGAAGACCGCCTGTCGTCCAGAGATTGACTCTTCGAGGTTCGAGCTGAAGCTGAGCCGGTCGGGCCAGTTGCGCTGGACCATCGCGGCCAGCCCAGGCTCGAAGAAGGGAACTTCGCCTCGGCGCAGCTTCTCCAGCTTGGCCTCATCGACATCGACGCAGACCACCTCGGTGCCCGAGTCAGCGAAGCAAGCTCCTGCGACCAATCCGACGTAGCCTGACCCAACGACTGCGATTTTCACGGCGGGTTCATATCACATTCCCGGCCCGCGGCAGCGGTTGCGAGCGGTTTGTCCCGGCCCGCGCCGGGCCGCTCCGAGGGCCGAGCCTGCGATCCGCGTTTTTGCCGCAGTTTCGCCTGATTTTACCGACCAGCTGCGGCGGACCGCGCCTCGACGCCTCCCCGATACGCGAGTCGCCTTCAGCGCACCACGCTGGTCCAGATCATGAAGTCGTCGATCAGGCCACTCGCCGTTTCGCTGTCCAGGTTGTTCCAGGCGCCGATATAGAAACGCGCGTCTTCACTTTCTGTGGGGAAAGTAAGCGGCCCGGAGCTGGTCTTGGAATAACTCGCCTCGACCCCGTCGAAGTAGATGTGCACGTTCTGGCCGGTGGAGCTAGTGACGCGGAAGTCCCAAGTCACTTCGATGTGGATCCAGTCCCCGTGCTTCCAGCCGTAGTTGCTCGCGGAGACGCTGGTCTCCTTGAGGATCGCGGGGCCAGGGCCTTGCTGCACGGCGAGCACCTGGAACTCATTGGCGTTGCTGGCCGCCGCTTTGCGGATTCGGATCCCGCCCGTGCTGTTCCAGCGTGCCTCACCATTGGAAGCAAACAGGTGGTGATTCTTGTTGTCGTTGTAGTCGTAGTTGGGCTGGTACCAGAAGGAGATGGTGCCTTGTTGGTACTCGAAGTTCTGATAGCCATCCTTGATCTGGCGGTAGGCGACGTACGTGTCACTTCCCGTGATGCGGATCCCTGTCTGGCACTGTGCCGTACGGAAACCATCCCCGGAGTACATGGCGCCTACGGCGTTGCCATATACCGGGTTCAGGATGGCGGCGTCGTCGTCCAGGGTCGTGTAGAGCGCGGGGTGTGCGACACCACTGGGCGGGCCGCACACGATGCCTCCGCCCCCCCCAGTGCCTCCGGTCCCAGTGCCTCCGGTCCCAGTGCCTCCGGTCCCAGTGCCTCCGGTCCCGCTTCCCGAGCTGCCCCCGGAAGAACTGCCGCCGGCACCACCGCCAGAAGCACCGCCCGTCGTCGATCCTCCGCTGCCCCCGGTTCCGTTCCCCGCGGTACCACCGTTCGCGGTGCCTCCGCTGCCTGCCCCGGCGCCTCCGCTGCCCCCGCTGGTCGCACCTGCAGACCCGCCACTCGAGCTGCCGCCGCTGGTCGCGCCACCGGCACCTCCGTTGGTGGATCCGCCGCTCGCCGTACCCCCGCTGGCCCCGGACCCAGCGTTCCCGCCGTCGGCGCCTGAGCCCCCGCTGGCGTCCCCTCCAGCGCTGGAGCCCCCGCTGGTGTCACCGCCGGCGCTGGAGCCGCCGTTGTTGGAGCCCGCATTGCCGGCGCCGCCGCTCGCGGTTCCGGCGCTTCCGCCAGACCCAAAGAGGTCCGCCTCACCGTCATCTCCACAGCCCACCAGCAGAACGACTGCTGCCAATCCAATACTCCAACGCCGCATCACGCCTCCAAAGCCAAGCGAATGGCCAACCTCCAATGCAAACTTGATTCCGCGTCACCCGCCAAGGGTTTTCTCCACGCGAAAGTCTGGTTTCAGCGCGGTTTGCTGCTCGGTCACGCGGCCGCTGGAGCCGCGGAGAGCGCGGCCGAGCGCCCTCCGCGCTGCGGGACCCGCAGGAATGTCCGATCCTGCAACTTTTTGCGCAGCGGTTTTCGCCAAGACGCCGTGATGGCTCGCCGGCCGGCGCGGTGAGTGATCACCCGCCGAGCTGATTGATCTGCTTCAGAACACTTCGCAGGCGTAGCCGCAGTCGCCAGGGTTACTGGGGTCCGTTCCCAGCACGCAAACGTACATGTTGTAGTACGGGTCGTATCCGTCCGGATACCGATTGAAGCACTCGTTGTAGCAGGCGTCGTCGCTACACAGGTTGAAGCAGTCGAGCAAGCTGGAGCAGCCGGGGTCCGAGTAGCAGGCGTCTAGGCTGTCGTAGCAGCAGCCACCGAAGTTGAACGTCTCGTTCTGGCAGTCGATACAGTCTCGGCCCGGGTTGCCGCTGTTGCAGTCCACGCCGCCGCTGCCCCCGACCGCCGAGCCGCCGAAACCGCCTTCGCCGCCAAAGCCGCTGTTGCCTCCTTCGCTGCCACCGAATCCGGCGTCACCGCCGAATCCCCCATCGGGGGCGCCGCCGAATCCGCCCTGCCCGCCACCACTGTTGCCCCCGAAACCGCCCTGGGCGCTGCTGCCGCCCTGGGCGCCGCTGCCGCCCTGGGCGTTGCTGCCGCCCCAGGCGCTGCTGCCGCCCTGGGCGCCGCTGCCGCCCTGGGCGCCGCTGCCACCCTGGGCGTTGCTGCCACCCTGGGCGCCGCTGCCCGAGCTGCCACCGTTCTCGACTCCGTCACCCAGGGTCTTGCCCCCGCAGGCACCCAAGAAGGCCAATGCAACCCAAACCGCGCGCTTCATCCCTGGAGGATACACCGGCTCGACAACCCGTGCAGGACTCGCGTTTGGGCACCTGGATGAGATTGGGCGCGCTCGGGGCCCCGAGACCATCTCGGAGCGCGCCTGATTGGTGCTTGCTACGGCCAGGGGGAGCGCGCACCGTCTGCCGGGTGACAGGGTCAGAGCAGCGCCGGATCTCGGCCAACGGCGTGAAGTTCTCCTATCGGGAGTCTGGGCGAGGGCCGCTGGTGATACTTGCTCACGGCTTCCCTGACACGGCGAGCACCTGGGACTGGCTACGCCCTCGTATCGCCGATCTGGGGTACCGCGTCGTCGCTCCCTGGATGCGAGGATATTACCCGACGGAAGTGCCAACGGACGCGGCCTACGACAGCGACACGTTGGGCAGGGACCTACTGGCGCTGGTGGAAGCGTTGGGGGAGGAGCGAGCGACCCTCGTTGGCCACGACTGGGGTGCGAGCGCCGCCATCAGCGCGGCCGGGCTCGCACCGGAGCGGGTCTCCCGCCTGGTCACCACCATCCCACATCCCGCGACGATGCGTCCGAGCCTCAAGTTACTCTGGGGCGTGCGCCACTTCTTCTCCTTGCGTGGAAACGGAGCCCCCGAACGTGTGGCTCGGGATGACTTCGCGGAGATAGACGAGCTCGTGCAGCGCTGGTCGCCCACCTGGGCGGTTCCGCGCGGAGAATTCGATGAAGTGAAAGCTGCCTTCAAGCGACCCGGCTGCCTGGACGCCGCGCTTGGGTACTACCGAGCTCTGTCGCCGTTGCCGCCGAAGGGGCATCGGCAGCCGATTCAGGTCCCTGCGGTGGCCCTGAGCGCCGTCGAGGATCCAATCCTCGAACCATGGCGCTTTCATGAAGCCGCCTCGATGTTCCGCGCTGGCTATCGAGTGCTGTACGTTCCAGGAGGGCACTTTGCGCACCGCGAACACCCGCAGGCGTTTCTCGCGGCTCTGACCCGCGCCTTGCGCTGGACACCTGGCCAGGTGCCGTGAGACCGAGCGGGTTGAGGCACGACACCCGCGGTTGATGCCCCGGACCGCTATACTTCGGGCAAGAAACGGTCGTTTGGCCTATGCTGTGCGGCGTGGTGCGGTTCCCATGCTTTTCAGCCTTCCTGGCGGTTCTAGGCTCCTCGTGTTGCTTGCTGGGGTGCGCTGAGGACCCAGCTTCGGACACCCAGCCAGCGCCCGACGCCGGGGATGACGCAGGCGAGGTGGAGCTGCCGCCCCAGGCAGACCTCATTTCCGCGGTGAACCCGATGATCGGGACCGGTGGTGTCGGCTTCGGAGTCGGGTCGGCCTACCCGGGGCCTGCGCTGCCGTTCGCGATGATTCACGCCGGGCCCGACACGAACACCGCGGGCTTCGATGGGCTCGGTTTCTATCACTGCGCTGGCTATCACTACGGCGACCCATACATCGAGGCTTTCAGCCTCACTCACGCCCATGGCACCGGCGTGTCGGACTACGGGACATTCGGGTTGATGCCGCTGGTGGTGTCGGGCGGCGCTGAGTTGGGACCCGAGCTGCGCTCCGAAGCAGGCTATGCCAGCGCCTACAGCGCTGAGCTGGCAGAGCTGGGCTATTACGCCGTCGAGCTCGAGGGAGGGCGCAAGGTCGAGATCACGACCACCCGGCGCGCCGCCCTCTTCCGCTTCAGCTTCCCCGAGTCGGGAGATCCCGTCGTGCTCCTCGATGCCGAGCACACCGTCGGGAGCGGTGAGAGCGGTGGCGGGGACGTCGAGATATCCGGCTCGAACATTGCCTCGCGGATGCACAATCTGGGGGACTTGAGCGGGCGCTTTGGCGGCTTTGAGGTGTTCCTTCAGGGCGCATTCGACGTCGCTCCGAGTCAAGTTGGCGTGTGGGACGAAGCGGGCATGCACCCGAGCGATACCAGCGCGACCGGGGTGGACGTCGGGGGGTGGGTACGCTTTCCAGCGGGCACTCGTCAGGTCTCGCTGCGAGTCGCGATAAGCTTCGTGGATGCTCAGGGCGCGACCGACAACCTGCAAACGGAGCTGCCAGGGTTCGACTTCGACGGGGTGCGTGCCGAGGCGACGAAAGCCTGGGAACCAATCTTCGCTGGCCTCGACGTGTACACCCAGGACGCCACGGACGTGGAGCGGGTCGCGACCAGCATCTACCACACGTTCCTCATGCCGAGCCTGATGAGCGATGTGGACGGGCGCGCACGCGGAATCGCCACGGACGCCGAGCCTCTCGGGCCGATCATTCAGCCAGGTGAAGAGCACTACAGCGACTTCTCGCTCTGGGACACATACCGCACGTTCCATCCCTGGTTCATGCTCGCGGAGCGCCCGGAAGCCGGCCTCTTCGCGCGCTCTCTGGTGCGCCTGGGGGAGCAAGGCGGCGCGATTCCGCGGTGGGCGCTGGCCAACGGCGACGTTCACAGCATGATCGGCTCCCCAGGGGAAATCGTCCTCGCGGAGAGCGCGCTCAAGGGCGTCGAGTTCGACCAAGCCAAAGCCTACGTACTGTCGAAGGTTTCTGCCGTGGGGAAACAGCCTGGGAGCATGGGTGGCCGAGGCAGCATCGAGCCCTACCTCCAGTACGGCTACGTGCCCTCGGACATGAGCAGCGGTTCTGTCTCGAGGACCCAGGAGTACGCCACGGCGGACGCCGCGCTCGCCCGCTGGGCGACCCTGCGTGGCGAGACTCAAGACGCCGCGACCTTCCAGGCCCACGCCGACAGTTGGCGCACGCTATACGACGCGGAGAGCGGCTTCTTCCGTGGCAAGAAGGCGGACGGAACCTGGGCGCCCATGAGCCTGCCTACGATCCAGGCGGACATGTACACCGAGGGCAACGCCTGGCAATACCTGTGGATGATCGGCCATGACCCCGCGGGGCTCGCGGATCAGCTTGGTGGCGCTGACGCCGCGAGAAGTCGCCTGCAGGAGTTCTTTGACAGTAGCCGTGCGGAAACATCAGTGCTCGGCGTGCGCAACTACTACTGGCACGGCAACGAGCCAAATATCCTCGCGCCGTGGCTGTTCGCGGCGTGGGGCGATCGCACGTCCACGCGCGATTTCGTGCACTGGGTGATCGATGATATGTACGGGACCGATCCCGACGGGCTCGCCGGTAACGACGACGCTGGCACGCTCTCCACGTGGCTGTTGTTCGCTAGCGTCGGGCTCTACCCGGTGAGTGGTACGGACCAGTACATCGTCGGCGCCCCGCGCTTTCAGAAGATCGTGCTGCATCGCCCCGGAGGCGACCTGACCGTGGAGGCCAGCCGTGACCCGCGCCAGGGAGCGATCACGGGTGTCACCCTGGACGACGCCCCCCTGGACGGCCCGCTGGTGACCCACGCCGCGCTCCAGGGCGAACACGTGCTGCGTTTCGAGATCGCCGAGTAGAATCTGATTGCCGCGCGGAAACTATCCGCCAATCGGCAACGTCACGTCGACGAACACGGTGTCGTTGTCCGCCGGTAGCGTGAAGTCCTTGACCACGGTGTACAACGGCTGACCGCCGTCGTCGGGATCAGGTGAGGCGTAGATCGGCACTTCGATCCGGTACTTGCCGGCGGGCGCGCTGTACTGGTTGTGGCAACTGCAGCCGTCCGGTGCCGTGTCGAAGGTGAAGACGTTGCCCGCCCAGGTCTCCTCGAACGAGTCGGAGGTCGACACCTCGACTCGACTCCAGGGGCAAGCGCCACAGGCGATGCACCCATCGTAGTTCTCACAGGGAGCGGTGCACGCGCCCGAGCGGGTCAGCGATTTGCCGTAGCCATCGGCGCAGCTGTAGAGGGAGAAGTTGAGCTGGCAGTCCTGCTGGATGTACGAGGGATTCAGTGCATCTGTGGTGGTGAATACGAAGGTCACCGGGTAGGGGCCAGGCCGAGAAGTTTCCACGCGGCACTCTTCGGGAGTTCCGCCTGTGCCGCCGCTCCCGCTGACCGCGCCGCTGCCCCCGTTCCCTCCTGCGCCCGCGCCTCCATTGCCTCCAACGGCGCCGC
>JAUILJ010000877.1 GCA_030433055.1 Polyangia bacterium | reverse complement strand
ACCCCCAGGTCCGCGAGCTTGCTGTCGAGCATCCCCAGCTCGCGAAATACCGTACGGGATGCTTCCCTCAGCTGGGCGATCTGGGTCTCGGGCGTCGAGGCGGCCCCCTCACGGCTGCCGTCTGCTCTTGCATTCATATTGTTGACTTGATCAACTAAACGAGTGCTGGCGTCAATAGCCCAGATCGACCTGGAGCGTCCCGCCCGTTGACCTCGGCGGGGTACCACCGGAAGATCCCAGAGTGGGGGACGCACGCATCGCGCCAGAGGTCACTGCCAAGGGCAGTATCGTCCTTCCGATGATCAAGCTGATGCGGCAGAACCGCGAGCGAGCGCTCCAGTTGCTACCGCCGGACCTCACCCACTATCTCGACGAGCGCGTGATCGTCACTCACTGGTACCCGGGGGGCGACCATCATCGGCTGACCCTGGTCATGGGGGAGCTGGTCGGCGGCAACTGGGAGATGCTGGGGCGCGGCCTCGCGCTCTCGGAGCTCACCGGTGCCTATCGCCATGTGCTGAAACCCAGGGAACCGCTGCGCACGTTGCGGGCGTTGCCGGGCCTCTGGAAGCTGAACCACAACACGGGTGAGCTGGACGTGCAGTGGAGCGCACCCGTCGCTACCGTTACCGTGAAGAACTGGGGCCTCGCGCTGCAGGAACACGTCGCGATCATGCGTGCTTACATGCTCCAGCTCCTGGAGATGTGTGACGCGGTGGAGCCCACTGTGCGCGTGACCCGTCATGAACCGCCTCCGAACTCGCTGGTGATCGTCGAATCAGAGTTCCGCGAGCCTGAGCCTAGGTAGGCTGCGCCTCACTCCGGGGGACCGGGCGGAGCCAGAGAGTCCGTGTACGCGTGCTCGCGGAGCGATTCGTGCTTTGACCTCCGCCGCCTGCGCACCAGGGCCGCTATTTCCGCAAAGAACCGGACTAGGCCTTCCAGTGCGAGCACTCCGGCGCTCGAGACCGCGACCCAGCCGGGCCACAGGATCCGCGTCCGGCTGAACAACTCGAACGTGGTCGAAAAGTACACCGCGAAGGCGATGAGCCCATTGGCGATCAGGCCGAGCGACGCTGGAAACAGGCGCCAAGCCGGTTCGATGCGCACGCTACGCCACAGCAGGAACAGCGTCAGCAGCGTGAGAACACCGAGGATCCATGCGCCGTCGGACAGCAGCTCCCAGCCCCGCCGGATGTGGACCTCGCCCGGCTGACCATTGCAGCCCGAGATCTCCACCCGCGTCCAGTCGAGCGGGAGCACCCCGGCGATCACCGCCAAACACACCGGGCGGATCCAGACGTTGCGCGGCCGCTGATCCTGTTCCGGGACTTGGACTGTTCCCACCCGACTAGTGTAGCCCGACGACTGCCCAACGACCGTTCACTCGCTGGATATCGACGTCCTCGGCGGCCGGGCGCTCCGGCAGGCCGGGCATCGTCAAGATTGGCCCACAGCGCGCGACGATGAACTCGGCACCGTTGGCCGCGTCCAGACCAGTGACTCGAAGCGTGTGCCCTCGCGGGCGCCCGATGAGGGCCTGATCGTCGCTGAGGGATAGGTGGGTCTTTGCGAGGCACACCGGGCGAGCGTCGAGACCCCAGCGACGGATGCGGTCCAAGTCTCGACGAGCCTCCGGGCTGAGCTCGATGCCGCGGGCTCCAAGGATCCGTGTGGCAATGCGCTCCAGCTTCTGTTCCAGCGGGGCGTCCAACGGGTAGATCGGCGGCAGCTCTGGAGCTGGTTGCTCCAGCAGATCCATCACCTGGCGAGCCAGGTCACTCCCACCGCGACCACCGTCGCTGAACACGCTGGTCTCGGCGCACGCCACTCCCAGTGCAGCCAGTCGCGAGCGCACCGTGGTCAGCTCCTCTTCGGAGTCGTCGGGGAAGCGGTTGAGCGCCACCACCGGTCGAGTCACGCCCACCTCACGGAGCGCCTCCAGATGCCCCTCCAGATTGGCCAGCCCCGCAGAGACGGCCATCGGGTTCGGCCCGAGCTGGAAGTTGACTCCGCCGTGATGGCGCAGCGCGCGGATGGTCGCGACGCACACGACGACGTGGGGTGCGACGCCCTGGGTGCGCGCCATCAGGTCGATGAACTTGAAACCGCCCAGATCGAACCCGAACCCTCCCTCGGTCACGACCACGTCGCCCAGGCGCTGTGCGAGCCGAGTCTGAATGGCAGAGCTGGTGCCCTGAGCGATGTTGGCGAAGGGCCCGCCATGGAGTAGCACCGGGCTACCCTCCAGCGTGGTGACCAGGTTGGGGGAGAGGGCATCCAACAAGATGGCCGCCATCGCTCCGTGCACCTTCAGCTGCTCCGCGAACACTGGTTCCCCGCGGATATTCTCTCCGACGACGATCCGCCCGAGGCGGCGCTTCGCGTCGGCTGGATCACTCGCCATGCATAGGACCGCCATGACCTCGCTCGCGGCGGTGATCACGAATCGCTCGCCGCGCCGGGGCCCGCGCTTGGTGGCCAGGCCGACTTCGACCCTGCGTAGCGCACGATCGTTCATGTCGACGGTCCGTGGCCACGATACGCGGTCCGGATCGAGCTCCAGCTGGTTGCCCGCGAAGAGGTGATTGTCGATCACTGCGGAGAGCAGATTGTGAGCCGCGCCAACCGCGTGGATGTCTCCAGTGAAGTGCAGGTTGATGCGCTCGGAGGGAACGACCCGCGCTTTGCCTCCTCCAACGGCTCCACCCTTGCGACCAAAGAGTGGCCCCATGGATGGCTCTCGCAGCGCGCCGATCGCGTTCGCTCCCGCGCGGCACAGGGCGTCCACCAGGCCGATCGCCACCGTCGTCTTGCCTTCCCCCGCTGGCGTGGGCGTGAGCGCCGTGACCAGCACCAGCTTGCCATGGGTGGGGTTCGAAGGCTTCAGGTCCGGATCCAGCTTGGCTATGTCGTCGCCAAAACGGCGCACGGCGCTGGGGTCGACGTCGAGGCGCGCAAGCGCGCGCTCCAGCGCGGAGACTGGCTCGTTCTTCATGGGCTTTTGGGGATAGAAGGGTTGGGGGAGGGACCCTATTTGCCGTCACCGAGCTCTTCGAGGAGCTGTGCCCAGCTCTCACCAGAATCGATCATCAGCTCCTTGGCGATCTCTTCGAGCGCCGCACGCTCCGAAGCGTCGACCGCTTCGGGTTGATCCAGGGCACTCGCGGTCGTTCGGGCGATGGCTTCTGAGTAAGCCAGCAAGTGTGGCAGCTCGCTGAAATCGACTTCCATGTCGTCCTCGGCCATCGAGAGCAGGTGCAAATCGTGCAAACCCTCTTTGAAGTACTCCTTGGTCGGGCGTTGCTTCAACCAGCGGTCGAGCACCTGGACGCCAGCCGAGCTGAGTTCGAAGTGCCGAGACGCGAGCGCGTGGATGCGCTCCTGCTGCACGTCCTCCATCTTTCCATCGGCCCAAGCGACGTAGACCAGCGGTAGGAGCTTGATCACTCGGTAGTCGTTGGGATCGATGCCCAGATGTTTGAGGGACGCCTTGAGTCGGTCACGCTGCATATGAACCCCCGCTGCATCCGTTGTGCCACTGCAACGAATGCGTCTCACAGCCTATTCCGCTCATTCGCTCGTGTGAAGTCGCCGCAAGCTGTGCGCTGTCACCCGCCTCCGTTCGCAACTCTTGCCGCGACTGCACCCCAGCTCCGCTGGGGCGTTGGAG
>JAUILJ010000876.1 GCA_030433055.1 Polyangia bacterium | reverse complement strand
AACCACCGAGCGCGGCAAAGTTGCCCTTGCCTGGGATCAGCTTCGCGATGTCCAGCGTATCGGTGTAGGAGACCGTTCGCCAATGCGTGCTCTGGCCCTTGGTGAGCTCACCCGTTTCCTTCGGGAAAAAGAGCTTCGGGTCGAGCTTCTTTGCCGTACTGCTGGGCACAGGGCCCGCCAACAGCCAGGCGCCCAGGGACCCATCGGCCGCGGGGCAAAGCCGCACCTCCGCTTTCGCAGAGGTGCTCAACGTCACGAGCAGCGCCAGGCTCAGCAAGCCGGCGCTGACATCGCGGCGCAATCGCTTGCTACTTGCGGCCGTGGACCAGCGTACGCATCTGGTCGCGGAACATGATGTAGACCTTGCCCTCGTCATCCACTTCGACGACGTAACCTTCTCCGAACTTGCGGTGAAGGACCAGCTCGCCCTCGGCAAAGGTCACATCGATCGCGTAGCGGCGAAACGCCGTTTCCGCGGCGCCAGCGACCTTCTGTTCCCATTCCTTCACGCGCTCCGACTCTGCCTTGGAGGCAGCCGTCTCACGCTTTGGCTTGGGCCCAGCGGAGGCCTTGGTAGTGCGCTTCACCGCGCCTTTGCCTCCAGTCTTTGGTGCTCGGTAGTTGTGAGTGGAGTCACACGTCTGGCAGACGACGCGCTTGGGGACTCCTTCGACCAGGGCAACGATACGATGCCCAAGGTCCATTTTGCACTTTGTACACCAGGCATCGATTTCGCTGCCGGCAGTCAATGCTTTCACGACTCGTCTTCGTCCTCTTCGTTGGTGGCGTCGCGCTTGACGCGCATGCTCGCCTTCACATCGGGCTTGGGGGCGCCCGATTTAGCGTCGTTTGGGATGAAGCGCACCTCTGTTTTGATCTCGAACGACAAAGTCGTCAGAACCTTCGCGATCTCGTCGGAGATATTGGTGTGCTCGAGGAAGTCCCGGATCTCCCTCGCGGTGACGCGATACAGACCGTTCTTGGTCTCGTCGATCTGCGCCAAGATCAGATTCAGCGCTTCTTTTGGCAGGCGTAGCTCGCTGACCATCTGGCGTACGTTGCCGTCGCTGAAGCGCTCGTAGCCTTCACTGACCTTCTCGTATCCGGTCTCGATGACGCGCTTGATGATTTCCGGCACCAAGCGCTCGAGGCGCCGGCGCTCGCGCTCGCGCTCGCTAACTTCTGCTTCTTCGCCTGAGTCCGGAGGCTCGCTGGTCACGCGCACCGAGTACCCTGCCGCATCGCGTCAGTCAAATCCGGAAAGCGCTGGCCCGGATTACCCTGCTAATGCGTGGTGCGTGCGGCGCCTCGGGTCGATGGCTTGGCTGATGCTGTGCGCTTGCTCTCGCCGCGAGTCGGGGGCTGCGGATGGGGCGATGGTGGACGCTCGTGCGGCACCTGTCGCGTCTCACCCCCCGGCTAAACTCTCTGCCAGCGCGAGTCTGCCCGTCGTCGTGAGCTCCGATCCCGTGGACTCGAGCAACCTCTGGGAGCGTTGCCGAACCGGGTACACGCCGCTGGGTGATCCGAACCGCGATGTGCTGCAGCTGGGTCTGATGTGCGGTCCCGCGACGGGCATGCGCCCGCAACAAGGGCGCGCGGAAGGCACCGCCCCGGGCGAGGTCACGCAGCAGTGGGAGGCCAAGACCGGCGAGTGCTTTCGCGTGGTGTTCGCGGCTGAGGCGCAGGTCGCGCCCAAGCTCGAGTTGTCGACCAGCGCCCCTCACCAGGGCGCGGGGGAGGCCGCGAGGTTGGCTGGGCCGGAGGGGCTCGCGTTGATCGCTCCCGGCGCGTCCGCGCTCTGCATGAGCGCTCCCGGGCAGGTGGCATTGAGGCTGGAGACTCGGGGCAGCGGGCGCTATGCGTATCAGATCTTCAAGCGCCGCTGAGCGCGTGCACGCTTGACCGAAAGCGCCCCTCGGGCGAGACAACCCGAAGACCCCCCGCATCGCTGGCTCGACGCGAGCCAATCGCCCCACGAGGCACTCATCATGAATCAGAGCACCTACCGCGAGCGCCGTCGGCGCGTCCTCGAAGCCATCAGCCCCGGCGTCTTGGTGTTGCCGTCCGCGCCTGTCGCGATCCGCAACAACGACGTGGAGCACGAGTACCGACAGGACTCTGACTTCTATTATCTCTCCGGGTTCGACGAGCAGGAGAGCGTGCTGGTGCTGAGCAGCGAGCGTGAGCAGCCCTATCATCTTTTCGTGCGGAAACGCGATCCTGAGCGCGAGGTCTGGGATGGCCCCCGCGCTGGGGTGGATGGCGCAAAGGCGGAGTTCGGCGCCGATCAGGCGTACGAGATCGGCACGCTCGAGACGGAGCTCCCGAAGCTGCTCGAGACCGAGCGGGTGTACTATGCGTTCGGACGGGATCCGGCCTTCGATCGTGTCTTCTTCGCTGCTCTGGCCAACGTGCGGGCTCGAGCGAAGACAGGCGTGCGCTACCCGGTCGAGCTGATCGACCCAGGCAAGGTGCTGCACAAGCTGCGCCTGCTGAAGTCAGGGGAGGAGCTGACGCTGATGACCAAGGCCTTGGACATCACCCGCGAAGCCCACGTGGCAGCGATGGGAGCGGCCGAGCCCGGCAAGTACGAGTACGAGGTCGAGTCCGTGCTCAACGGTGTCTTCCGGCGCCGCGGTTCGGAGCGCCCTGCGTACGGTTCGATCGTGGGCTCCGGCCCCAACGCCACCGTGCTGCACTACCGCAAGAACGATCGCTTGATGCAGGACGGCGACCTGCTGCTGATCGATGCTGGCTGCGAGTACGGCTACTACGCCAGCGACATCACGAGAACATTTCCCGTCAACGGTACGTTCAGCGAGGCGCAACGCAGGATCTACGAGCTGGTGCTCGAGGCTCAGTTTGCCAGCATCCGCGCGACGCGACCCGGCGCGACCATGGATGACGTGCACAAGGCGAGCGTGGAAGTGCTGGCCCGAGGCATGGTCGAGCTCGGCCTGATCGAAGGTCCGGTCAGCGACGCGATCAAGGATCTACGCTACCGAAAGTACTACATGCACAAGACCAGCCACTACCTGGGCATGGACGTACATGACGTCGGGCCCATGTTCGAGAACGGCAAACCGAGGCCGCTCCAGGCGGGGACGGTGATCACCGTCGAGCCTGGGATGTATATCCCCGCGGATGCAGACGTCCCGGAGCAGTACCGCGGGATCGGCGTGCGCATCGAGGACGACGTGTTGGTGACCGACAAGGGGCAGCGCGTGCTGAGCGCTGGCATCCCGAAGACCGTTGACGAGGTGGAAGCCGCGTGTCGCGGCGAACTCACGTGAGAGGTTGGTCGCTCTTGCGGAGCAAGGAGTTCGCGAAGCGGCTGTTCGGGAAGGGGTTTGGGTTAGGCGCGGTGTCATGCGCCGTGCTCACCTGGGACGCGTCCAGTGTGGCCCGCGCCGCGCAGAACTCGGAGCCAGAACGTGGCGACCTGCCCGCTTCGGGGGCTGCCTCACGTTTGCCCCAGGCCCCCAGAGACTCGGTTGCGAGAGACTCCGCTTCGAGAGACTCCGCTTCGAGAGACTCCGCTTCGAGAGACTCGGGGGAGCAGCTGGAGCTCGTGGCGGAGCGCAGGCTCTTCCTCCACACGTACGCCGGGATGGCGCTGGGAGAAGGCCTGCGGTTGAACAATCCGTATCGGCTGCCGGAGCCGCTCGGAGACTCACCCG